>NZ_JBCEWQ010000049.1:0-51889 GCF_038448545.1 Streptomyces sp. CLV115 | reverse complement strand
CCCCCCCCCCCCCCCCCCCCCCCCCCCCACCGCGCGACCGGCGTTCCGGTCACGGCACTACGCGACCGGCGCGGACCCGTTCCGCGAGACGGGCACGGCGGAGCCGTCCGCGGCCCCCGCCGTCGCGGGGACACCGGCCCCGGTCACCGCGGAGATCGGCTGGTCGGCGATGCCCAGTTCCCTGGCGGCGGTCAGGAGCTGCTGGATCTGGCCCGGTGCGACCCCGGCGCCCGGTGCCCGCATCATCCGCATCAGCAGTGCGGACACCGTCAGGTTCTGCACATCGCCGGTGGACACCGAGCCGAGTACCCGGGTCAGGTCGTCGGTGAACGACGAGGTGCCGTTCAGCCACGGAGCCGCGAGGGCCTTCGCGGTGTCCGAGTTCTCCACGAACCCGTCGAAGCTCTTGCCCATCGACACGGCCGAGACCAGCCGGTCGAAGAAGACCGACTCCCCGCCGACGATGTCGATGTCGGCGTTCTCCAGGCCCGTGGCCAGCACCGTGGCCTGCGCCTCGGCGACCTGACGCTGCACGTCGAGGCCTGCCAGCCGGATCTCCTTCTCCGCGGCGAGCCGCAGCCGGTACTCCTCGTGTCCGCGCGAGGCGTCGTCCAGCGCCGCCATCGCGGCCGCCTTCTCGGTGAGGCCCGCCGCCTCGGCCTTCAGCTTCTCGCCGATCATCGCCGCGTCGGCCGTCGCCTGGGCCTGGGTTCCCTCGGCCGCCGCGAGCGCCTTGAGCCTGGCCCCCTCGGCCTCGGCCCGGAGCCGGGCGGAGGCCGCCTCGGCCTCGGCGAGACCCTGCTTCTCGATGACGTCGGCCTGCGCGTCCCGCACCTGGACCTCCGCGAGGCCGGCCGCCGCGGACTCCGCCTGGATGCCCTCGGCCAGCCGCAGCTTCGCCTGGGCGTCCAGGTCCGCGGTCTTCAGCCGGGCCTCGGCGAGCGTCAGCTGCTCGGCGGCCACGTGGGTGGCCGCGGCCTCGGCCGCCTCGGCGGCCTTGATGTCCTTGACCAGCTTCTCCTGGGCCTCCGCCTCGGCGGCGATGATGACCGACCTGCGGGTGCGCTCCGACTCCTCGACGGCCCGCAGTGTCTTGATGGACTCCTCCTGCTCGGCGACCGTGCGGTCCACCGCGATCCGCTCCCGGATCACATCGGCGACGTCGCGGCGCTCGGCCTCGACCTCCTTCGTCGCGGCGATCCGGTCCAGCTCGGTCTGCCGCTCGCGCCCGATGACCTCGATCAGCCGGTCCTTCTCGATGCGCTCGTTCTCCACCGCGATGACCCGCTCACGGTTCTTCTGCGCGACGGCGATCTCCCGCGCCTGGTTCTCCCGCTGGATGCCGAGCTGCTCCTCGGTGCGGATGAACGCGGCCTGGGCGCCGAGCCGTTCCTCCTCCTGGACCTTGGCGGTGGCCGCCTCCTCGCGGGCCCGCAGCGTCTCGACCTCGCGGCGCTGCTTGATCTCGGCCTCGGCCTGCCGGCGCTCCAGTTCCAGGATGGTCTCGCGGGCGTCGACGTCCTGCCGGGTGATCTCCTTCTGCTCGGTGCGCTGGAACTCGTTGGTGCGCACGTGCTCGATCGCCGTCAGCTCGGTGATCTTGCGGATGCCCTGCGCGTCCAGGATGTTGGCGCCGTCGAGCTGCGTCATCGGCGTCTGCTCAAGGAAGTCGATCGCCGCGTCGTCGAGGTGGTAGCCGTTCAGGTCGGTGCCGATGACCCGGATGATCCGGTCCCGGAACTCCTCGCGCTTGGTGTACAGATCGACGAAGTCCAGCTGCTTGCCGACCGTCTTGAGCGCCTCGGCGAACTTCGCGCCGAAGAACTCCTGGATCGCCACCTTGTCGCTGGCCCGCTCCGTGCCGATGGACTGGGCGACCTTGATGACGTCCTCGACGGTCTTGTTGACCCGTACGAAGAAGTTGATGTGGATGTCGGCGCGGATGTTGTCCTGGCAGATCAGGCCCTCGCGCCCGGTGCGGCGGATCTCGATGGTCTTCACCGAGATGTCCATGGTCTCGGCCTTGTGCAGCACCGGCAGGACCACGGCCCCGGTGAAGGTGACATCGACCTTCTTGGTCTTGGAGATGATCAGCGCCTTGCCCTGCTCGACCTTGCGGAAGAGCCGGCTGACGACGAGGAGCAGGGCTACGGCGATGAGCAGAACGACGGCTACGAGCACACCGAAGCCCAGGGTGATGGCATCCATGACAGTCCTTGCGGCTGGTGAGGAAGGTGGTGAAGGAAGAGGAGGGGGCAAAGGTCCCGGCGGCGAACGGTCCGAGGGCGAGGGGTCCGGCGGCGGGCGGCCTGTCGTACGACGGCGGCCCGACGGACGGTCCGGGCGGCCCTCGCCCGGCTGTGCGGCCCGGACGGTCAGCCGGTTCGGCGCGGGGTGCGGCGCGGGGTGCGGCGCGCACCCGTGCGTGGTCGCGGGGCCGGCGGGCCCGGGTCCAGGGCCTTGTCGTAGGGCGAGACCCAGAAGAACTCGCCCTCGTCGTCGTACGCGTAAAGAAGGCCCGCACTGCCTGCGGCGAGGGCCGGGCCGTCCGCCGGAGCGAGCATCCTGACCTGCACGATCGCGGTGGAGCCGTCGTCCGCGGTGACCTCGGCCTGGCCGAAGTCGGAGCTGACGGAACCGGTACGGACCGTGCAGATGCGGCCCAGGAAGTCCTGCCGCGACGGAGGAGGTTCGTCCGGGAAGCTGCGGCGGAAGCAGCGCACCAGGATCCGCAGCACCGACCGGCCGAGCAGCAGCGCCGCGGCGAAGACGGCGCAGGCGAGCGCGGCCCGGGTGAGGCCGGTGGTTCCGCTGCGGTGCACCAGGACCGTGCCGGTGAGGCTGGTGAACCAGCCGACGACGACCATCACGGACACCGAGACGGTGACCGGCACCCCGCCGATCCCGGCCAGGTCGGTGTCGAGGTCGCCGTCGAAGGAGTGGTGGTCGGCCGCACCGGCCAGCACCAGGAGCCAGAAGAGGACGACGACGGCCAGCGCGGCGCCGAAGAGGACGGCGGGAAAGGCGGTCGCTGCGCTCAGGAACTCCTGCATCCGTCCACCCCTTCTCCTGCCGGGCGGCCGGTGGTGACTCCGGTGCTGCGGCACCGCGTGGCGCGGTGCCGCAGCAGCCGGGTCGTATCCCCCGTGTCCCCCCGTGTTCCCCCGGTTGGTGCTGACCGGATCGTGTCATTCACAGGCATGAGATCGCATTGCCGGAGCCCGGCAATCTTTGCTCTTCCTTGATGCCGGGCACCGGCACCGGGCGGTATGCGTTGGGTGAGTGTCAACGTCGCGACAGAATTGTGAGGAGAACGCGTGCCGGAGCCGGAGATCCCCGATGACCTTCTGGCGGGATATGACCGCATCCTGGCCGATGTGGCCGCCACCGGACGCCGGCTCACCCGGGACGAGCTGGACGACCGCCGCCTGCTGGGCCGGGAGGCCGCCGAGTCCGGATTCCAGCTGCGCGCCCTGATCGTCCGTCACATCGCGGCGACCCGCACCGCCTGGCCGCTCACCTCCGCGGCCGACGGGGCGGCCACGGATTCGGTGCTGGCCGCCGTCGAGCAGGCCGTGGACGCCTTCGCGGACGGCTTCGAGCGGGCCCAGCGGATCACGGTGCGGCGCGAGGAGGCGGCCCGGCGCGAGTTCATCGACGATCTGCTGTACGGGCGCAGCGATCTGGGGCGGCTCGCCGAGCGGGCCACCCGGTTCGGCCTGCGGCTCTCGCGCGCGCACGCGGTGGCGGTGGCGACGGGCCCGGAGGCGTACACGGAGACCGACTCCGTGCCGCGCACGGTCGAGGCGGCGCTGCTCGCCCGGTTCGGCGGCCGGAAGATCCTGCTCACGACGAAGGACGGTCGGCTGGTCTGCATCGCCCCCGGCAGCCAGCCCGACGTCCTGCGGTACTTCGCCAAGCAGTCGCACGCGGCGACGGACGGCGGCCGGGTCGCGGTGGGACGCCCGCACCACGGGCCCGGCGGGGTGGTCCACTCGTACGACGAGGCGCTGGACGCGCTGGATCTCGCGGAGCGGCTGGATCTGGACGATCCGGTGCTGTACGCCGCGGATCTGCTGGTCTATCCGGTGCTGACCCGCGACCGGCAGGCGATGGCCGATCTGGTCCGCAGCGAGCTGGGCCCGCTCCAGCAGGCCCGCGGCGGTGCCGAACCCCTGCTGAAGACGCTCGCCGTCTACTTCGACGCGGGCTGTGTGGCCGCGGAGACGGCCCGCCGGCTGTCGCTGAGCGTACGGGCGTTGACCTACCGGCTGGAGCGGATCCATCAGCTGACCGGTTCGGATCCGTCCGACCCCATACGCCGCTACGCCCTGCAGACGGCGGTCATCGGCGCACGGCTGCTGGACTGGCCGGCCAAGGAGGTGTGACCCGGCCGCGGGCCCGGGGCAAGGGGCCCGGCCCCGCGTCCGGAGAAAAGGGTGGCCGGGGATGCGCAAAGGGGGAGTAGCGCATCCCCGGCCTGCCGGGCGCCGGCCGGTGGTCAGTCGGCAGCGCTTGTTCCGGCGGTCCGGGACGCCGGACCGGGCGGTGCCGGTCCGGCGAACAGGTGGGACCTGGGTTCTTTCGTTCGGATCGGGCCGGATCGGGCACCGGGGCACGTGAGCCCGGCGTGATCCGAACGAGAGGGCCTACAGGTCGGGAACGAGAGGTCCTAGAGGTCGAACTCGTGCGGCGGGAGGTCGAGCGCGAAGCACGCCTCGCGCACGACGGCCTGCTCCGACTTGTCGAAGTCGCCGTCGGCGCCGCCGATGACGATGCCGATCTGGATGACGGCACGGGCCTCGGCGGGCTTCTTCTTCGCCTTGCCGATCTCCTGGAGCACGCTGACCTTGCCGAAGGCGAAGTCGGCGGTGAGCTTGTTCACGTAGTCGTTGAAGCGGCGCTGGAGGTCGTCCGCCGGGAAGTTCTGCAGAACCTCGTTGGATGAGATCAGGGAGGCGACGCGCTGGCGCTCGGACGGGTCGATGGAACCGTCGGCAGCGGCGACAAGGGCGCACATCGCCATGCTCGCGTCGCGGAACGCCCCGCTCTTCAGGTCGTTCTTCTTGGCTTCCAGCTGCGACTGCATCGACGAGGCGGATTCCTTGATCCGATCCCACAGTGCCATGACGTCTCCATACGTTGCTTGCGTTGCGTTGCCGGATGGAATCCAACTCTACAGACGTGTAGAAGTTAGCAGCAGGTGCGGTTGCTGTGTTCCGGAAACGGCGGTAAGTAGGATGCTGCGACGTCGCGGCCGACGCGGCATCGCAGAAGGGCGGACCCCTGATGGACCCGGCCAGGCCCGGCCACCACCCGGACAACGAACCACCAGGCGACGGAGTGCCCGGCCGCGCGGAACCGCTGCCCGGCGCGGCGTGCCCGGGCGGTGAACGTCCCGGAGGCCGGCGGCTGCGCAGACGCGGCCAGGGCGAGCTGGAGGCCCAGGTCCTCGCCGTGCTGCACTCGGCGAACGGTCCCGCGACGGCCGGCTGGGTCCAGGAGCACCTCGAAGGCGACCTCGCGTACACCACCGTCATCACGATCCTCTCCCGCCTCTACGAGAAGAAGGCCGTGACCCGGTCCCGCGAGGGCCGTTCCTACACCTGGACGTCCGCCTCCGACGAGGCCGGTCTCGCCGCCCTGCGGATGCGCCGGGTGCTGGACGGCGAACGCGACCGCGACGCCGTGCTCGCCCGCTTCATCTCGGCTCTCTCACCCGGCGACGAGGAACGCCTGCGCGCCCTGCTCGCGCGGGCGGCCGCCCCGGACGACCCGGTCGACCCCCGTGACACGGAAGGCATGTAGCCCGCCGATGGGTGTCTTCGTCTGTCTGCCGCTCGTACTGCCGCTGACCGCGCTGCCGATCGCGCGTCTGGCCGAACAGCATCTGCACCCCCGCAGCGCGACCCGGCTGCTCGCCGTCGTCGGCGCGCTGCTCGCCCTGTGCAGCACGCTCTGTCTGGGCCTGCTGATGGTGGTGGGCACCGCACAGCTCCCGGGCAACCCGCTGCCGGACAGCTGGTCGGACCCGGAGGTGCGGGACGCGGTGCCGTACGAGGAGAAGGCGGGCATCGTCGCGATCGGGGTGCTGGTGGCGGTGCTCGTGGCGTGCGGATGGACGGTGTTCCGTCATGTCCGGCTGCGGGTCCGGGCGGGCCGTGCGCTGGCCGCCGCGCCCTCTGTCGTCTCCGACGGTGTCGCGCTGCTCCCGGACCCGGAGCCGTACGCCTACGCGCTGCCCGGAAGTCCGGGCCGGGTCGTCGTCTCGACCGCGATGGCCGAGTGCCTGGACGCCCGTGAGCGGCGGGCCCTGATCGCCCACGAGCGGGCCCATCTGGCCGGGCGGCACCACCGCTATCTGCTGGCCGCCCAACTCGCGGCGCGCGCCAACCCGTTCCTGCTGCCGCTGCGCACCGCGGTGTCGTTCAGCACCGAGCGGTGGGCGGACGAGGAGGCCGCGTGCGCGGTCGGCGACCGGCGGGTGGTGGCGGTCGCGGTCGGCAAGGCGGCGCTGTACTCGCACCGGGCGCCGGACGTCTCGGCGGGCCTCGCGGCCTTCGCGGCCCCGGCCGGCCCCGTGCCGCGGCGGGTGGCGGCGCTGCTCGCCCCGGTGCCGCCGGTCCGGTTGTGGCCGCCGTCGTCCGCGTACGTCGCGCTCGCGGCGCTGGTCGCGGCGGTCGGCACGGCGGCCTCGGCACTGTCCTCGCTCAACGCGGCCGTGACGCTGGTGGGGATCCTTCGCGCGGCGACCCCGCTATGAGCCGGACGAAGGGGATGGACTCGCCGGCCCGCCGGTAGCCGTCCGCGCTCCCGTCGGGCTCGTACCCCAGGTACGTGCAGAGCCGGCGCGCGAGTCCGGGGTGCCGTGCCGCGTACCGCGCCATCAGCTCGCCGCCCTCCCCGGCCGGGACGAACTGCGCGGTCACCACGTGGAACCGGCGGCCCACCTGCACGGTGGCCTGCGGGGTGAGGACCAGGTTCCGGTACCAGTCGGCGCCGGGCCCGAATCCGGACGCGACGGTCCAGCAGTGCCGCCCGTCGGTCACCGTCGACTCGACGACCTCGATCGTGGTGCGCCGGGCGAGGCCGGAGACCCGGCCGGTGTGGACGAGCAGCAGCAACCGCCCCCGGAACAGCGGTCCGAGCCCCATCCGGAAGAGGTGCGACGGGAGCCGGGCGGCCGTGCGCCGCCAGCCGGCCGGCGGGGGTGGGCGGTGCGGTTCGGCGGGGTCGGGGAGCTGAGGCGTCACTATGCAAACGTTGCATAGTCCAAAGGTTTGTGCCAGCGTCCGGTGCCCGTTGCCCGTACCGGGCGCCCGGTTCCCGGAACCGATTCGAGTCCTGCGGACCGGCACGGTACAAAGGGGCATGGCCGCGCGCGAACAGGCACCCGAGGAACGGTCCCCGGAGCGGGACAGCGACGATGTCGACGAGGTGACCCGTGCCGTGCTGACGGCCTCCAGGCTGCTCGTCGCCGTCTCGGCCCGATCGCTGGCCGCGGTCGAGGACCGGGTGACACTGCCCCAGTTCCGGCTCCTGGTAGTGCTTTCCACCCATGACGAGGCCAAACTCGTGACGCTCGCCGAACGGCTCGGGGTGAACCCGTCGACCGCGATGCGGATGCTGGACCGGCTGATCGCCGCGGGGCTGGCCGAACGGCGGGTGAACCCCGCCAACCGGCGGGAGACGGTGCTGCGGGTCACCCCGGGGGGCCGCCGGCTGGTCGAGGACGTCACGGCGGGCCGGCGGCGGGAGATCGAGGGGATCGTCGAGCGCCTCGCCCCGGAGCAGCGCGCCGCCCTGGTCGACGCGCTGACCGCGTTCACCGTGGCGGGCGGCGAGCCGTCCGTGCCGGGGGGCGGCACGGACGCGTACCCGCTGGGCTGGACCTGCGGCCCGCCCGCCCGCCACGACGACTGAACTCAGCGCTTCTCGGAAGCGAGTTCCTCCTGGGCGGTGGGCGCCGGACGTGTCGCGGGGACCTCGCCGCCGCTCTCGCCGGTGCCGCTCGCCCTGCCGGCGCCGCCGCTGTCGCCGGTGCCCGTGGTGCCGCTCTTTCCGGTGCCGCTCGCCCTGCCGGTGCCGCCGTCCCGGCCGCGCCACGCCTGGATCTTCGCCGCGACCGGCTGGGTCCAGCGGGCGGTGAGCGGTCCGACGATGACGAGGATGAGGACGTACGCGGTGGCGATGGGCCCGATCCGGGGCTCGGTCGCCACGGCCAGGCCGGCGATGACGATGGAGAACTCGCCGCGTGCGACGAGCGTGCCACCGGCCCGCCACCGTCCGCGCGAACCGATTCCGGCCCGCCGGGCCGCGTACCACCCGGTGGCGATCTTGGTGAGTACGGTGACGACCGCCAGCAGCGCCGCGGGGAGCAGCACCGGCGGGATCTCGGCCGGGTTGGTGGAGAGCCCGAAGAACACGAAGAAGACGGCGGCGAACAGGTCGCGCAGCGGCGTCAGCAGCTTGCGGGCGCCCTCGGCGACCTCGCCCGAGAGCGCGATCCCGACCAGGAACGCGCCGACGGCCGCGGACACCTGCAACTCCTGTGCCACCCCGGCCACCAGGACGGTCAGCCCGAGGACCACCAGGAGCAGCATCTCGGGGTTGTCGGAGGAGACGGCCCGGCTGATCAGGCGGCCGTGCCGCAGCGCCAGATAGAGCACGAACCCGACGGTGCCGAGCGCGATGAGCAGGGCGATGCTGCCCCCGGCGAGGCCGACGCCCGCGAGCATCGCGGTGAGCAGCGGCAGATAGACGGCCATCGACAGGTCCTCGATGACCAGGACACCGAGGATGACGGGCGTCTCCCGGTTGCCCAGCCGCCCCAGATCGGTGAGCACCTTCGCGATGACCCCGGACGAGGAGATCCAGGTGACCCCGGCCAGCGCGACCGCGCCCACCGGTCCCCAGCCGAGCAGCAGCGCCGCCACGGCTCCCGGGGTCGCGTTGAGCACGAAGTCCACGGCTCCGGACGGGTATTGCGTCTTGAGGCTGGTCACCAGCTCCGAGGCGCTGTACTCCAGGCCGAGCAGGAGCAGCAGCAGGATGACGCCGATCTCGGCGCCGACGGCGGTGAACTCCTCGCTGGCCCCGAGCGGAAGCAGCCCGCCCTCGCCGAACGCCAGGCCCGCCAGCAGATACAGCGGGATCGGCGAGAGTCCTATCCGGCCGGCGAACCGTCCGATGAGTCCGAGGCCCAGAATGACGGAGCCCAGCTCCACCAGCAGTGCGGTCGTGTCGTGCACGGTCAGCCCTCCGCGATGATCTCGGAGAGCGTGTCGACGCCCTCACGCGTACCGACGGCGACCAGGGTGTCGCCGATTGCCAGCCGGAAGTCCGGCCCGGGGGACGGATGCGCACTGTGCGTCCGCAGCACCGCCACGATCGAGGCCCCCGTCCGGGTCCGGGCCTTCGTGTCCCCGAGCAGCCGCCCGCCGTACGGCGAGCGCGTACCGAGCGGGATGTGCTCGGTCACCAGGTCGATGCCCTCGGTGCGGACCGCGTCGATGGGCGCGGAGTCGATGAGGTGCGCGAGGCCGGTGGCCTCCTGCGGTGTCAGGGGTACCGAGAGCAGGCACGAATCAGGGTCGTCCTGGTCGTAGAAGCCGATGAACCGCCGTCCGTCGTGGTGCACGACGACGGAGATGTGCTGTCCCGACTCGGTCGTGTAGTCGTACTGCACACCGACTCCGGGCAGCGTGGTGCGGTGGGTTCCCATGGCTTCCTCCCGAGGGTGCGGCGGCTCTTGACGCACTTGGTGATCTCTTTATCCGCCCATTACCTTATCCGGAGGGTTCCGCCGCCTCCGGTGCGTGGGGCCGCCGGATCGCATCCGGCAGGCGCGGAGCGCGAGTCCGGTGCTCGTCACCGGTGCCACGGCGAAGGCCCCGGCCGGAGGCCGGGGCCCTGTTCGTCGTTCCGGTGCCGCAGGGGTTTCGGGGCCGCGTCCGGTGGTGGCCGGCCCCCTTCCCGCACGGCACGCCGATCCGCCCCCGCGGCGCTGCTCAGCCGCGCATCGCGACGGTGTGGACGTACAGGGCGATCAGGCCGGCGACGCAGGCGAGGATCACCCAGGAACCGAAACCGGTGTGTCTCCCGCTGCCCCCGGACCGCCCGGCCTTCCCGGACCGCCGGGTTTTCCCGGCCTTCCCGGCCTTCCCGGCCTTCCCGGACCGCCCCGGCGCCGCCCGTCCCGGCGCGCCCGGCGCCACATCGGCTGCCGCCTCGGCAAGCAGGCGACGGCAGGTCGCGGCCAGCACGTCCGTACCGGCGGACAGCGGCACCACGGCCTCCGAACGCGCCGGAGCGGTGGTGCCGCCGTCCAGGATGCGCCCGACGCGTACGAGAGCCTCGCCCCGGCCGCCCGTCGGAGCAAGGCTGATCCACCGCCGCACATGCTCACCCCGGATGACCACGCCGCCGGACCGCTCCCGGTACACGGTGTGCTCCCGCCACAGAACCCCCGCCAACTCCCCGGCGATATCCCTCAGTTGTGCGCTCACGGCCCCTCCCCCTCCACCTGCGGTGGATCGAACAAACATCGCACTTTAACGGCAGGCGCAGAGACAGGTGCAGAGAGGAGGGCCCGGCGGCATGAACATCGTCCTGCTCCCGCCGCGCGGCATTCCGTCGTCCCGCGTGGCCGATCGGAGGGCCGGGTCCGGGAATCGCCGCCACGCGTGCGTCCGCCGGCGTCCGTGACGCGGCGGCAGGGGCGTAGCGTCGTAGGCTCTCGGGCGCGGTCGTCGGGGACCGGCCGGGCCGCCCGTGGGCGGCGACAGGTGGAAGGGGCACGCGATGGCGGACTTTCGGGATCTGAAGTTCCGGGCGGTCACCTCGCTTCAGCGGAATGTCGTCAACCCGCTGGCCAGACGGTCCGGGGCGCAGATCCTGCTGGAGACGACGGGCCGGACCTCCGGTCGGCCGCGTCGTACCCCGGTCGGCGGGCGGCGCACGGGTCAGGAGTTCTGGCTGGTCTCGGAGTTCGGGGAGAAGTCGCAGTACGTCCGCAACATCCTGGCCGACCCGCGGGTCCGGGTCCGTATCGCGGGCCGCTGGTACGACGGGGTCGCGCACCCGCTGCCCCAGGACGACGCCCGTGCCCGGCTCCGGACGCTGCCGCGCTACAACAGCGCCGTCGTGCGGGCGATGGGCACCAACCTGCTGACCGTGCGGGTGGATCTCGCGGACTGACGGGTCCGGACACGGGCGTGCCCGGGTGGTGTGCAACCACCCGGGCACGTACGGGAGCCGTTCCGCCGGATCAGTCGGTGATCTCGATCTTGCCGTTCGGCGCGGCGGCGGTCTCCGGCTGGGCCGGGGTCTCGGCCCCGGGGCCCGAGCCCTTGAGGTTCTTCAGCAGGGCGGCGAGGTCGACCCCTGTGGTGGAGCTGAGGAGTTCCATGCCCTGGGCGACGTTGTCGGTGACCGTGCGCGACAGCCGGCTCGCGCCGTCCGTCGAGATCACGGTCATCTTGTCGACGGCGCTCAGCGGCTCGGACGCCTTGGCGACGACCTGCGGCAGCACCTCGACCAGCATCTGGAGCACGGCCGCGTCGCCGTACCGGTCGAAGGCGTCCGCCTTCTTCTGCATGGCCTCGGCCTCGGCCGCACCCTTCGCCGCGATGGCCGCGGCCTCCGCCTCGCCCTCGATGCGCACGGCGTCGGCGAGTGCCGAGCGGTGCAGCTTCTCGCCCTGACCGGTCAGGCGGGAGCGCTCGGCGTCCGCCTCGGCCTCCTTGACCTGGGCGATCCGGCGGGCCTCGGCCTCCTGCTCGGCCTGGTAGCGGGCGGCGTCGGCGGGCTTGCGGACCTTGGTGTCGAGCTCGCGGTCGGTCAGTGCGGCCTGGCGCTGGGCGACCTTCTCCTGCTCCTCCAGGACCTCCTGCTGACGGGCCGCCTCGGCGAGCGGGCCCGCCGCGTTGGCCTTGGCCGCGGCGGCTTCCGTCTCGGCCTTGATCTCCGCCTGCTTGAGGTAGAAGGTCCGCTCGGCGATGGCGATCTCCTCGGCGGCCTTCAGCCGGGCCTGCTCGGAGGCCCGCTTGGCGATCGCCTCGGCGATGTCCGCCTCCTGCTTGGCGCGGGCGGCCTCCGGACGGCCGAGGTCCTCCAGGTAGGAGCCCTCGGTGGTGATGTCCTGGATCTGGAAGGCGTCCAGGATCAGGCCCTGGCCGGAGAGGCTGGCCTCGGCCTCCTCCGCGACCTGCCCGGCGAACGCGGCCCGGTCACGGATGATGTCCTCGACCGACATCCGGCCGACGATGGCGCGCAGCGCGCCGGAGAGCACTTCCTGGGTGAAGCCGACGATGCCGTCCTGCTGCTGGAGGAACCGCTGGGCCGCGGCCCGGATCGCTTCCTCGCTGCCGCCGACCTTGACGATCGCGACGCCTTCCAGGTTGGACTTCACACCGCGCAGGGTGACGGCGCCGCGCACCGCGATCGGGATGTGCCGGCTGGACAGGTCCAGGGTGAACTTCTGCTGGACGAACGGGACGACGAAGACGCCGCCGCCGACCACGACCTTCTGGCCGCTGTTGTCGATGCTGGTGCGGCCGGTCACCGGGTCGGTGGACTTCTTGCCGCGGCGGCCGGTGATGATGAACGCCTCGCTGGGCCCGGCGACCTTGTAGCGGGTGATGACGACGAGGGCGAGCAGCACCAGGAGTACGACGACTCCGGCGACTGCGGTCACGACTGGGCTCATAAAGGTGTCCCCCCTGCCTCCCTGCGGGAACGGCAGCTAGGTTTCGGGCGGTGTGCCGCGGGGTGGTGCGGTGCGGCACGGTGGATCGGCCGGGGCGGTGGCCCGCGCCCGGCGGCCGGACCCGGCGTTCGGGTGCCGGGCTCAGTGCTCGACGGGGCGGACCGCGACCGAGGTGGACGACAGCGCGGACTCCACCCAGATCTCGGTGCCGCGTGGGACCGGCGTCGCGCTCTTCGCCGCCAGCTTCACGGGCTGGCCCGCGAGTTGCAGCAGGACCTCTCCGTAGCCGTCGGCCGGGATGGCCGTGACGACCGATCCGGAGGTGCCCACGAGATCGTCGCTGCGCGGTGTGACGCTGGTCTGGTCCCGCATCAGGGCCCGGCTGAACTTCCAGGTCAGCCAGGCCGCGACGAGCCCGGCCAGCACTCCGGCGGCGGTCGCGACGACCGTGCCGGCGCCGGTGGCGCCGAGCACGATCGCTCCGCCGAAGCCGAGCATCGAGAGGAATCCGGCGATGACCGGGAGGGACAGGAGGCCGTCGAACAGACCGTCCAGTACGCCCCCGAAGAGCCCTTCCAGGACTCCGTCGAAGATCAGGGACAGCACGAGCAGAACGATTCCCGCAATGCCGAGACCGAGAAACAAGGTCACCTGGTCACCCTCCCCGATCTTCGAAATCCCCCGGGCATTTCCGTCGAACTGGCTGGATGATCCCATACCTGTAGGCCAGTGGGCACTGCCGGGTTCCGGCAATCTTTTACGCGCTCTTGATGCCGGAGAGCTGTTCGGTCAGTCTGGCCGCCGACTGGAACGTGGCACCCAGCAGCGCGACGTGCTTCCAGCGCAGCACTCCGTCCGGCCCGATGAGGAACACCGCCCGGCGCACCCCGATCCCGGGTGCCGCGACCCCGTACGCGCGGGCGGTCTCCCGGTCGGTGTCCGCGAGCAGCGGCATCCGCAGGCCGTGGGCGCGGGCGAACGACTCATGACTGTCCACACCCTGTGGACTGATTCCCCAGACCTCCGCGTCGAGCTCCTCGAAGGCCTCCAGGCCCGAGGAGTACGAGCAGAGCTGCTTGGTGCAGACCGCCGTGTTGTCGCCCGGGTAGAACGCGAGGACCACGCAGCGGCCGCGCGCCCCGGCCAGGGTGTAGTCGCGGCGCTCGAAGTTCTCGCCGCCGAGCACGCCGCCGGGCAGTGTGAAGTCCGGTGCGATCAGGCCGAGTTGCGGGGACGGTGCCATGTCGTTTCCTCCGTGGTCCGGTGCTGCCGGGTTTTCCGGGCGTGCTCCGTACAGCATGCTCGGTACGGGACCGGCTTCCCGCACCAGGAGGTACGCATGGCACGACCGCCGTCCACCGTGGGTCCGTCCGCGGCGGTGCTCCTGCTGCACGGCGGGGCCGAGACGGGCCTGGCCGCGCCGCCGCCCGGCCCGCTGAATCTGCCGGCCGTACGGATGCGTCCCTTCGCCCGGTCCGTCGCGGGGGCCACGGGAGGCGAGGACGGAGGCGTGCTCGTACGGACCGCCCGCTACGCCCACCGCGGCTGGAACGGCCCCCGCGAGGACCCGCTGCACGACGCCGTACGCGCCCTGGAGGCGCTGCGCCGCGAGGCCGGGGACATCCCGGTGGTCCTGGTCGGTCACTCGATGGGGGCCCGCGCCGCCCTCCGCGCGGCCGGTCACCCGCTGGTGCGCGGGGTGGTCGGCCTCGCCCCGTGGTGCCCGGCCGACGACCCGGTCGACCAGTTGGCGGACCGCGATGTCGTCCTGCTGCACAGCACCCGCGACCGGATCACCAGCCCCCGCGCCTCCCAGCACCTCACCGTCCGCGCCCGGCCGGCCGGTGCCCGCGCCTGTCTGGTGGCGGTCCGGGGCAGTGATCACGCGATGCTCCGGCGCGCCGGGCAGTGGCACGCGCTGACGGCCCGGATCGTGGCCGGGCTGCTGGGGCTGGGCCCGCTGCCCGGGCCGGTCGAGGCCGCGCTCGCGCTGCCGCCGGACGCCCCGGCGGTGGACGGCACCCTCGACCTGGACCGGCTGGAGGTGTGACGGGGCGCCGCCGTGCGCCCCGCGTCCCGGGGCGCCGCCGGGAACGCCTGCGCGCGGGGGCGGCGCCGGGAACACCTGCCGGACGCTGCCCGCCCGGCTCCCTCCACCCTGTCCGCCCGGTCACCCCGCCCTGCCCTCGGCCCCCTAGCCGTGGCCCCCGTCCACCCCGTATCCAGGAGGTGTCGCTGCTCCCGGAGGGGAAGAGGTCCCGTTTTGCGTGCCCAGGACCAGGACAGGACCAGGGGGAACGAGCGCTCCCGCACGCCGCTGCCGGGTACGCGGGCGGCAGGGCGCGAGGTGCCGCCGGCGGGGCTGATGGCGCAGCAGGGCCGGGTGGGGAACGCGGTCGTCCTGCGGATGCTCCGCGGGGCCGGGTACCCCTGGGCAAGCGGCACGGACGGTACATACGGCACGGGCGGGGCGGGGGTCACGGGCGAGCAGGACGCGCCCCACGTCCAGCGATCCGCCGTGCACGACGTGCTGCGCGGGCCCGGGAGGCCCCTCGACGGCGCGCTCCGTGCCGAGATGGAATCCCGGCTGGGCGCCGACTTCTCGGATGTCCGGGTGCACGACGAATCGGCCGCGCGGGCATCCGCCGCCGAGATCGGCGCGCACGCCTACACCAGCGGCAACCACATCGTCCTCGGCAGCGGCGGCGTCGACCGGCACACCCTCGCGCATGAGCTGACCCACGTCATCCAGCAGCGCCGGGGGCGGGTGAGCGGGCGGGACAACGGCGCGGGGCTGCGGGTCTCCGATCCGTCCGACCGGTTCGAGCGGGAGGCGGAGAGCACCGCGCGCCGGGTCATGGCCGCGCCGGTCCCCACCGTCCCCGCAAGCCCCGCGAGCCCCGCGGCCGCCGCCCGGCAGGGCGCTGCGCCCGTACAGCGGGCCGTCCCGGCGACCGGTGGCGGTACGCCGGTGATCCAGCGCAAGTCCCGCTTCAGCAGCATCACGCCCAGGGAGACGAACGCTCCGCTGCCCGTGGACAGCCTGCACACCGCGTTCGAGAAGTACTTCCGGGAAGTCGGGCTGCCGGAGCAGTACTTCTTCGCCGCGCTGGGCCTGGTCGGGGCCGCGGACTACCGGAGCGGCTTCCACCGGGCCGGAGCGGTCACGGCCGAGATCGACCCGGCGTCCCACCGCAACGCGGACGGCAGCAACCGGGACAACGGCGTGATCGGGCCGTACGGCCACTTCGGCGCCATGGAGCGGGCCATCTTCGGGCGGCAGAACCTGGGCAACACCTACGACGGCGGGCATCTGGTCGAGCACACCCTGATGGAGGCGCGGGACGCGGATGTGCACGGCAACATCGCGCCCCAGGAGAACAAGAACTTCAACCAGGGGCTGATGCGGGGCTGGGAGAGAATCGCCGAGGAGCTGGTGCGTACCGGGCAGCCGTTCCGCTACCGGGTCGAGGTGAGCTACTCCTCGGACACGTACCAGCGGACCGGACGGCAACTGGTGGCGGCGGGCATCATTCCCGTCCCGGTCCTCGACGTACTGGCCAGGACGACGTTGCCGGCCGACCCCACCCGGACCCTGGCCGACCTCCTGTACGCGGAGACCGTCTCGTTCCAGCGTTGGGTGCCGACGCAATGGGTGGGAACGGTGGCGGAACCCACTGGCGCGGCGCTGCCCACGATGACCCTCAACAAGGGCGCGCACTTCAGGAACCTGCACGGTTCGCAGGCCGACGCCATGAACGGCGTGGTGGATCCGACCGCCCACGCCCTGGCCACCAACTCCGGTGTCCCCGGCCTGCGTCGGCAGAACTCGGGGACCTTGGGCGGCTTCATCGAGACCGCCGCCGTGACGAACACCGGGCTGCTGTCGGTCGGCGGTGTCCCGTCGCTCTCGGCGCACATGTACCAGCCGGAGCCGCAGGACCTCGCCGACCAGCCCACCGCCACCACCACTCCCGCCGGAGCGGCGCCGGCGCAGCTTCCCGCGTCGAGCATCGTCGTGAACGTCCTTCCGCAGCAGGTGGGGCTGGCCGCGCTGCACCGGGATCTGATGAGCATCGAGACGAAGAAGCGGAAGCGGCCCGGCGGGGAGCTGTCGAACGAGAACAAGGCGGCCACGACGATCGACCAGGAAGCCAAGAACGCGTCAACCGGCTTCCGGACCCTGCGCGCGCTGCTCGGCAACGCCGAGAACGGGAAGAAGCTCGTCCTCGCGATCAGGGGGCACGACGCGAACACCGCCTTCAGGCATGGTGAGTTCGTCGAGGCCGTCCGCCGTTCCGGCCTCACCACGGACTTCCGCCGGACTCTGCTCGCGCTCGGATACGACCCGAACCTCGTGGCGTGACGAAGGGCGTGACGAGGGGTGTGACGAGGGGCGGGGCGGGCCCCGGCCCGGTGCCGTGGTGCAGGGGTGGGGGAACGGGCGCACCCTGGTAGGGAGGTGATCGTCATGGTGATGACAACTGTCGGGTGGCATGTCGAACTGGAATTCGAAGAAGACACCCATCGCACCCGCGCGGCCGCCCTGGTCCGGCTCCCGGACGGGTCCGAGGTGCGCGCCCATGGATATGCGAGCCGCCACCCCTCCGACAAGCACCAGCCGAGGGTGGGAGAGGAGATCGCGGGAGCCAGAGCGCTCAACGAACTGGCGATGAAGATGCTGACGAAGGCGCACGACGAGATCGACGACGCGTCCGGCCGGACCTCGCATCCGCTCACCTGACGCGGCGGCCGGGGCGTACGCGGCCCGGCCCGCACGGCGGCCGCCGGCCCGGTCTGCGGATGCGCGGCGGGGGCGGGCGGCCGACGATTGAGGGCCGGGCAGCGGGTGGTCCGCGCCCGCCCAGGAGGTTGACGTGCAGGCCGATACGTACGCCGGCGGCCCCGCGCCGTTCGACCCCCGCGCCCTGGCCGCGCTGGTCGACGGCACCATGGCCGGGGTGGGCGTGCTCGACACCGGGCTGCGCTACCTCTATGTGAACCGGGCGCTCGAACGGCTCAACGGCATCCCGGCCGCCGAACATCTGGGACGCACCGTCTCCGAGGTGCTGCCCGGCGTCGACGCGCGCGAGGACATGCTGCGGGCGGTGCTCGCCGACGGCAAGTCCCGCGAGATCACCTCCAGCGGATTCACCGCCGCGGCCGCCACGGTCCGGCGGTACTGGCACGGCGCGTACCACCGGCTGGAGATCGGCGGGCGGGTCGTCGGCGTGGCCGGGATAGTGCTGGAGGTCATGACCTCGGACAAGGGGCAGCGCGAGCTGGAGCAGGCCCGGCGCCATCTGAACCTGCTCGACACCGCGGCCGCCCGGATCGGCACCACGCTCGACATGGACACCACCTGCGCCGAGCTGGTCGACCTCGTCGTGCCGGGGCTGGCGGACCTCGCCACGGTCGAGGTGTTCCCGCCCGACGTCGCCCCGCCGGTCCGGCCCGCACCGCCCGGGGTGCTGCGGCTGCGGCGGGCGGCGCTGCGGGCGGTGCCCGCGCTCCGCGACGAGCTGGACGGCTTCGGGCTGACCGACGAGTACATCGACTACCAGGAGGGCGCCGCCGTACAGCGCTGTCTGGCGGTCAACCAGCCGGTGGTGGAGAACCTCACCACCGACGAACAGCTCGCCCGCTCCGCCCCCGGCCCGGAACGGCTCGCCGCCTACCGGGCCCTCGGAATGCACTCGGCGGTCATCGTGCCCGTCACCGTGCGCAGCGGCCCGCTCGGCATCCTCGGGCTGATCCGGGCGGGCGACTCACCGGTCTTCACGGACGAGGACGTGGTGATCGCCCGGGAGCTCGCCGGCCGGGCCGCCGTCGATCTCGACCACGCCCGCCGGTACGCCCACGAGCACACCATCGCCCTGGAGCTCCAGCGCTCCCTGCTGTCCGAGCCGCGCCCGCCGCACCCGCACATCGAGATTGCCACCCGCTATCTGCCGGCCGACCGGAGCGTGATGGTCGGCGGTGACTGGTTCGACGTCATTCCGCTGCGCGACGGGCGGCATCTCAAGGCGATGGGCGATGTGATGGGGCACGGGGTGGAGGCGGCGGTCGCCATGAGCCACTACCGCTCCCTGCTGCGGATGTTCGCCGACGACGAGCTGCCGCCGCACCGCATCCTGGAACAGCTGGACCGGATGGTCGAGCGGTCCGGGCTGGACCGGGCGGCCACCTGTCTGCTGGCCGTCGTCGACCGCTTCGGCAGGGCGTGCGAGGTGGCCAGCGCCGGGCATCTGCCGCCGGTGCTGATCGAACCCGGGGCGGGTGCCCGGGTGTGCGACGAGATGGCGGTGGGTCCGCCGCTCGGCACCGGGTTCGGCGGGTACCGGACGACGCTGATGGAGTTCGATCCGGGCACGGTGCTGTTCCTGTACACCGACGGTCTGGTCGAGCGGCGCGGCGAGGACATCGACGTCTCGGTCGACCGTCTCAGGGAACTGAGCCTGCCGGCCGGCGGCAGCCTGGAGCAGCTGCTGGACGACGTCCTCGTACGGTTCGGGCCGGGGGCGGAGGACGACATCGCGGTGCTGGCCTCCCGGACCCGGCCCACCGGGAGGGGCACGCCGGAGGCCGCCCCGGACAGCCCCTGAGAACGGCCCTCAGCCCAGCTCCAGACTGGTGATGCCGAACAGGCCGGTGTGGTCGATGTCGGGCGACGGTCCCGTGTACATCCGGGCGGTCTCGAACGACGGGGTGAGGCCCAGCTGTTCGGCGAGGCGTACGGCGGCCGGGTTGACGTCCGGCACGTCGATCGCGACCGGGACGCCGGGATCGGTCGCCGCCACCGCGCCGACCAGGGCGCCGGCCACCTCGGGCGACTCCGCGTACACCGGGCCGATCCGGGACGACGTACGGCAGGGGCGCAGCACCGCCAGGCCGCACAGCTCGCCGTCGCGGACGGCGGCGAGCGAGGTGCGGGTGGGGTGGGCGATCCACGGTGCGAGGAAGCTGTCGCGGTCGGCCGGGAAGAAGCGGCGGTCGTAGGCGGCGAGCCGGTCGAAGGGCACGGAGCGCCCGTCGACCAGCTCGATGCCGGCCGGGGCGGCCGGGCCGGCCGGCGGCAGGCCCTCGTAGCGCATGTTCGTCCACACCGAACGGAAGCCGGACTTGCGGTAGTTGGGCTGCTGGGCCACCACCCCGTCCAGGCCGACGTTGCGCCCGTCCAGCCGTGCCATGCCGGCCCGCCAGAGCTGGATTCCGTACCCCTGGCCGCGCAGCCGGGGCCGGGTCAGGTAGAAGCCGAGGAAGCCGGAGTCGGTGCCGTAACGGACCACCGAGACGCAGGAGACCGGTTCGCCGTCGAGGCGGCCGATCAGGAAGCCGCGCGGGTCGGCGGCGAAGAACGCGTGACGGTCGGTCAGTCCGGGGTTCCAGCCCTCCTCGTGGGCCCATTCGGCCAGCATGGTGAGGTCGTCGGCGCTCGCGGTGGTGATCTCGAAGTTCGGCACGGGGCACCTGTACCCGTCCGGGCGGCCGTTCCAACGGATGTTTCCCGCCACCACCCGGCGCGCACCGGTACGGGTCAGACCAGCAGGAACGCGCCCGCCGTCGCGGCCCCCAGCGACGCCCCGGCGACCGTCTGGGCCACCGAGTGGTACCGGAGCGCGACCCGTGACCAGCACACGGCGAGCGTCATCGCGTAGCCGAGCAGCCACCACGGCGAGTGGACCGCGGCGAGCAGGGCGACGACGGCCGAGGCGACCGCGGCGTCCACCGAGATCTTCCAGACCGTGTTGACGGCCAGCAGGATCACGGTCATCGCCCACAGGGCGAGCATCACCACGAGGATGCCGGCGGGGGCGTCGCCCAGCACCATCACCACCGAACCGGTGCCGATGGAGCCGAGGATCACGAAGAAGATCGGCGCCCGTTTGGTGCGGTCGACGACGTGGCGGTCGCCCCAGGTGCCGCGCCCGCGCTCCCATTCGATGTACCCGGCGGGTATGAGGCCCGCGCAGAGGGCGCCGAGGAATCCCCAGAGCAGGCCGGTCCAGTGGCCGGCGGCGGCCAGGCCGATGCCGAGCATGCCGATCAGCAGGACGTTGCGGGGCTGGAAGACGTCGGTGACGGTGCGCGCGACGGCGTTGTCCGGCGAGGCGGGGGCGGTGTCGGTGGTGGTCATGCTGTCTCCTCGGTGGAGGCGGTGCGGGGTGCCGCGGTCGCGGCGGACGGGTCGGCGGCGGCGGACCGGGCCGCTGCCAGCACCTGCGCGGCCCGGTCCTGCGGGACGGTCCGGTAGGCGGTGGCGACCCGGACCAGCCAGGCCACCTCGCCGTCCTGGTCGGTGGCGTGCTGGGCCTCGACCGCGGCGGCGGTGGAGGCGGGCGTCCCGCTGTTCTTCGCGGTGAGCGCGGCCTTGATCCAGTAGGCCTCGGTGAGCGGGCCCGCCTTCTCCGAGTCCGCGGAGCCGTCCGAGGCGGCGCTCTTCGCGGCCGGGAGCAGGGTGTCGGGGACGTAGTGGCGCAGTTTCTCCAGCGCGTCGGCGATGTCGGCGGCCCAGCGGTCGATCCGCAGGTCGGCGGGGGTGCCGAAGCGGGTGAGTTCGCGGGCCAGCGAGGCCGGGGGGTCGAAGGGCTGCTCGGGGAACGCGGTCATCAGCTCGCGCCACAGGCCGTGCAGTCCGGCCTGGGCCCGCCAGAGCTTCGCGCGCCGCCGCCCCTTGCTGAGGGCGGGGATGGAGGCGCCCACGGCGAAGAACGCGAACAGCACCACCTGGGCGGCCTCGGTGATCTCGTCGAAGCGGAGCGCGAAGGACTCGCTCGGGGTGTCGACGGCGCCGACCCACAGGAACAGGGTCCGGCTGACGGTGTAGCCGACCCCGATGAACATGGCGAACGTCATCATCCCGAGGCCGATCCGCAGATGGCGCAGCCCGGCACCGGCGGTGGCCAGCGCCCACTGGTAGGCGCAGACGGCGGACGCGGCGCCCAGGTAGAGGTAGAACACGCTCATGTACAGCGTGGCCCCCCACTGTCCCGCGTGGTCGGCGACGAAGCGGTCCGAGGGGACGGAGCGGTCGACGACGGTGAAGAACAGCACCGTCAGCAGGATCAGCGTGGCGATCGACGCCTTGGCCGCCACCTGCTGGATGATGCGGGCGAACCGTACGTGCCGGGGGACGGTTCCGCCGTCGGGGTACTGGCCGTAGATCGCGACGATGTAGCTGAGGATCGCCAGGATCGCGATCGTCGCCGTGTAGTGCTTGATCAGTACGGCGAGGTCGGTGACGGCGCTGTCGTTGAGCGCGATGCGCACGGCCCGGGTCTTGGTCCACAGGGCGACGGCGAAGCCCGCGTAGCAGCCCCACAGGGCCCGGCGGCGCTTGTCTTCTTCGTCGCCCCACAGGGCGGCCGGCATGCGCCACAGTGCGACGGCCGTCATCAGGGCGGCTACGAGATAGCCGGCGAGGTCGAGCGGGGTCACGGCGGATTCCTCGGGGTGGGGGGTACGGGGAGAGGTGCGGTGTCAGGAGCGGCGGAACAGGCCCCGGCGGCGGTTGGCGACCGGGCGGGACAGGGAGTTGGCCAGCCGGCCCACCATGTCGTCACTGGTCACGTCCATGGCCATGCGGGGAATGAGCGAGGCCCCGAACTCGGCCATGCGCTCGTCGTGGGTGTCGTACTGCGCGCGGGCCTGCACGGTGCCGTCCCCGGACCGGAGCGCGTCGGCGATCGTGGCCACGACCGGCGACGGCGGGGGCGGTGACTGCGGCGGCGGGGGGCCGTTTCCGAGGACCCGGGTGATCAGCGAGGTGTCGAACACCGGCAGCAGCCGCCGCAGTTGTTCCGGATCGAGGGAGGTGCCGTGGTCGAACCACTCGTGGCACAGCTCGTGCAGGATGACGTGCTGGGTCTGGTACGCGGTCGGTCTGCGGCGGTAGAGCACGAAGCTGGTCCGGCCGGTCTTCAGCCGCAGCCCGCAGGCGGCGTTGACGCGGGCCAGCCGGTCGGGCATCTCGTGCAGCACGATGGTGCGGCCGCGGGCCGCCTCCATGTTCGCCACCAGTGCGTCGATGGAGAAGGGCGCGGGGATGGGCAGGTCGGCGAGCCCCGCCTCGCACTCCTTCCGCAGTTCGCGCATCGACATGGCGGTCTACTGCTCCGGCTCGCCATGGACGCCGCCGCCGTCGGCCGCGCCCTGCCGGCCCTTGGCGTCCTGAAGCAGCGAGAGGGCGAACTGCAGCAGCTCCGGCGGAAGACCGTCCTCGTCGAGGCCGCGCCCGGCGACTCCGCTGATCTCCCCCGTACGCCGCATCGCGAGGAACTGGAGCCCGGCGACCACGTCGTCGACGACCTCGGACTCCTCCTTGAAGAAACGCCAGTCCACGCCGAATCCCAGACCGAGCGCCTTGAGGATGTCCTCGGAGGGCTGGGTGACCTTCCCGGCCAGGATGTTGGAGAAGTAACTGTGCGAGAGGGATCCGCCGCGTTCCCTGACCAGATCGGCGAAGAAACGCCCCGAGATCTTCTGGCCGGGGAAGGTCTCCTCCACCATGTACTCGACCTTCTGCTGCAACGTCCGCAGCTCCGGTGTGCGTTCCTCGGCGCTGTCCATCCGGTCCCCCACGTATCCGCTCCCGTGCGATCGGCGTTCACGGTCGTCGATTCGGTCGACGGGCTCGTACTGTAACCAACCCCGGCGCGCCGCTCTCATTGCGGTGGGCGATAGGTGGTACGGAAACGGGCTTGCGTAAACACGCTACGTCACTGTTAACTCGAAAAAACACGGGCAGGGGACCACGAGGGGAGTCCCCTGCCTGTGGAATCCATGGGTTTCGTGTGAATTCACCACGGACAAAAGGTGCATGACGCACATACATGGTGTGCGGGCATGGGTGTAGCCCTTCACGACGGGGGATGCGTGAAGGGCTACGCGTACATTATGACTGCTGGTCAGGCCGTCATCAACTGCCCTTGCCCCGGCGTGTCCGGGGACGGCGCCGCCGCGGGGGGTCCGGTTCGGTCGCACACCTGCCGATTTCCGGCCGAAAAGAATTTCACGCGATTTCCGGGTGGATTCGCATTCCATTCGGACCGGGATTCGAATCGGAGTTCAATTCCCTGCTCAATTCTCGGCCCGGTCCCGGGCTCAATTCCCGGCTCAATTCAGGGGTGGATCCGGATCGGTGGACCGTAATTTATTTCCCTGTCCGGTCGCTTCCGCCGTGCTATTCTGGAAGCAGTTGCAGTTGTGGTTCCCGAAGACTCCAAGTGTGCTCCCCGGCTCAATGCGCCGGGGGCTGCGCTTCTGTGTTTTCCGGTGCTTTTTCCGGATGGGGCAATCATCGCGGCGACGTGGGATCCGCACCGTGCGGCTCCCCTGGAACTGCCCCCCATGAAGGAGACAGAACATGGCTACTGGCACCGTCAAGTGGTTCAACGCGGAAAAGGGCTTCGGTTTCATCGAGCAGGACGGCGGCGGCCCCGACGTCTTCGCCCACTACTCGAACATCGCGGCCACCGGCTTCCGTGAGCTCCAGGAGGGCCAGCGGGTGAACTTCGACGTCACGCAGGGTCAGAAGGGCCCGCAGGCGGAGAACATCACCCCGGCCTGATCCGGCCGCTCCGGCGCCGTCGCGCTGTGACGACTTGCACGATCGGGGCCCGCACCTCCGGGTGCGGGCCCCGGTTCGCTGTCGTCCGTACGGTCCGGTGCCCGCCCGAGCCACGTGAACGCGGCTCATTTTTCGCAGCCGGGCTTCGCCCAGGCTTGTCAACGGCCCGTTCTTGCGATTCCTGTGCCGCCCGCCGCCGCAGTGAATTCCTCGATACGCGCCCCGTCGAGGAAGGGTCCTGCATGGACCGCGATCGCACAGCACGTTCGACCGACCGTTATTCCCGTCCCCGCTCCGGCGGCCGCAGGCCCGCCTCCGTACAGGGCGAGTTCGCACCGCCGAAGACCATCACTCCGGCGCTGCCCGCCATTTCCGCCTTCGCGGAACTGGACCTGCCCGAGCCGCTGCTCTCGGCACTCACCGCCGAGGGCGTCACCGCGCCGTTCCCGATCCAGGCGGCCACCCTGCCGAACTCCCTCGCGGGGCGCGACGTGCTGGGGCGCGGCCGGACCGGATCCGGCAAGACCCTCGCCTTCGGCCTGGCCCTGCTGGCCCGGATCGCGGGCAACCGGGCCGACGCCCGCCGCCCGCTGGCCCTGGTCCTCGTCCCCACCCGGGAACTGGCCCAGCAGGTCACCGACGCGCTCGCCCCGTACGCCCGCGCGCTCCGGCTGCGGATGGCCACCGTCGTCGGCGGCATGTCGATCGGCCGGCAGTCCTCCGCGCTGCGCTCCGGCGCCGAGGTCGTCGTCGCCACGCCGGGCCGGCTGGGGGACCTCGTCGAGCGCCGCGACTGCCGGCTGGACCGGGTCTCCGTCACCGTCCTCGACGAGGCCGACCAGATGTGCGACATGGGGTTCATGCCGCAGGTCACCGAGCTGCTCGACCAGGTGCTGCCGCAGGGCCAGCGGATGCTGTTCTCGGCGACCCTGGACCGCAACGTCGACCTGCTGGTGCGCAATTACCTGCACGACCCGGTGGTCCACTCGGTCGACCCGGCGGCCGGCGCGGTGACCACGATGGAGCACCACGTGCTCTACGTGCAGGGCGCGGACAAGTACGCCACCACGACCGAGATCGCGGCCCGCGAGGGCCGGGTGCTCATGTTCCTGGACACCAAGCACGCCGTGGACAAGCTCACCGGCCACCTGCTCGGCAGCGGGGTGCGGGCCGCCGCGCTGCACGGCGGCAAGTCCCAGCCGCAGCGCACCCGCACCCTGGACCGGTTCAAGAACGGCCAGGTCACGGTGCTGGTCGCGACGAACGTCGCGGCGCGCGGCATCCACATCGACAACCTGGACCTGGTCGTCAACGTCGATCCGCCGAGCGACCACAAGGACTACCTGCACCGGGGCGGCCGCACCGCCCGCGCCGGTGAGTCCGGCAGTGTCGTCACCCTGGTGCTGCCGGGGCAGCGCCGGGAGATGACCCGGCTGATGGCCGACGCCGGGATCACCCCGAAGATCGCCCAGGTCCGCTCCGGCGAGGCCGAGCTGAGCCGGATCACCGGCGCGCGGAAGCCCTCCGGCGTGCCCGTCGACGGCAGTGCGCCGACGACGGAGCGCCCCCGCAGCGTGCCCTTCCGGGGCCGGGGCACCGCCCCCACGAAGGCGGGCCGCTCGTCCCGCCGCTCCGACCTGCCCGACGCCGCGGCGCGCGCCGCCGCGAAGCAGCGCCGCACCAACCGGGCGGGGTGACCCCGGGGGCCGCGCCCGCCCCTCCCGGGGAGCCGCGGTCCCCGGACCGGCCGTCGCCCGGGAGCCGCGGCCCCTGGGCGAAGGCCGGTCTCAGGCGGTCATGAAGTCCTGCACCCGCAGGGCGCGTTCGACGATCCTGATGTCGCCGAGCCAGCCGTGCATCAGCTGGTCGAGCCTGCCTCCGTACTCGTAGGCGCCGAGCAGCCAGGGCAGGCCCACGGTGGCGAGACCGGTGGTGCGGGTGGCGGGGTTGCGGGCGACCACGCAGCCGTCGATGTACATCGTGGTGTGCTTCCCGTCGTTGACGACCGCCACGTGCCACCACCGTTCGCGCGGCAGTTCGTGGCTCCAGTTGGTGACGCCCCCCGGCTGGTTCAGGGGCGCCGCCGCCCACTGGAGCCCGGGGCCGTCCGACACGGAGAGCGTGGCGACGGGCTCCTCCGGGTCGCCGGAGGTCTTGCCGGCCGCCCCGAGGGTGCCGCGGCGGCCTAGTACGGCGCCCCAGGCGTTGCGTCCGGCGTCCCAGTCGGCGGGGAGGCGGAGGAAGGCCTCGATGGTGTAACCGGACCTGAAGGTCTTGGTGTTGAGCGGTGCGTTGTTCTCCGTGCGCAGATACGCGCCGCGCAGCGGCGGCTTCGAGCCGTCGAAGTAGAGGCTGCCGTGGCCGGGCTGGTCGGGGTGGTGGGAGGCGGACCAGCGCAGCGCGTCGGACGCACTGCCGGGAACGGCCTCGCGCACCAGGTCGTTGCGGTGCCCGGACAGGTCGGGGACGCGCAGACCGGCTTCGGCGGCGGAACCGTCCGGGTGCGAGGGGGAGTCGAAGCGCCAGTAGGCGACGGTGCCCGGTATCAGCAGCTGCTTCGCCGGGCGGGGGCCCCGCGCGGGCACGGGCGCGAAGCCCGCGAAGCGCTTCTCGAAGTCGATGGGGACGGCGAAACAGTCCTGCGGACCGGTCAGTTCGATCTCGCCGCGCTCCAGGTCGTTGAGCCGCTCGCCCGCGCGGCCGAGGACCCACGGGGAGATCGTCTCCACGTCGATGGTGTTCCTGGCCAGGTCGAAGCGGTAGAGGCGGATCATGGCGCTGCCGCCGTAGTAGCGGTTCTGGTAGTTGGTGATGTGCAGATGGACGTCGTTGCCCGCGGTGTTCCTGCGGGTGGTGCGCCCGGCGGGCCAGTAGTGGCCGTTGAGGGTGAGGAAGATCTGGTCGTTCCCGGCGATCAGCTCGTCCCACAAGTGCTTTCCGTGGTCGGAGAGTTCGGCCTCGTCGCCGTCCGCGTTCGCGTACACCAGCTCGTGCGTGGTGAGGATGACGGGGGTCCGGGGGTGCCGGGCGATGACGTCCTTCGCCCAGGCGAGCCCGGCCGCCGACGGCCGCCAGTCGAGCGCCAGCACCAGCCACTCGCGCCCGGCGGCGCGGAACAGGTGGTACGTGTTGTAGCCGTCCGGGGTCGCCCCGCCGAACGTCGGCAGGCGCCGCATGCGCTTCGGACCGAAGGTGTCCAGGTACGGGGTGCGGCCGCGGCGGTCGTCGGTGGAGGACTTGATGTCGTGGTTGCCCGCGACGACGCTGTAGCCGACCCGTCGCCGGTCGAGCAGCTCGAACGCCTCGCCGATCGCCGCGAATTCGCCTGCCTGGCCGCTCTCGGTGAGGTCGCCCAGATGGGACAGGAAGACGATGTTCTCGTCGCGCCCGTGGTCGAGCACGTAACGCAACGACGCCTCGACCGGCGCCTTGTGGATGCTCGCCCCGTCGAAGAGGTACTGGGTGTCCGGCATGACGACGAGCGTGAATCTGGGGTTCTCGGGGTCGGGCCGCCAACCGGCCGCGACGGCACCGGTGTGCTGCTGGGCATCGGCCGCGGCGGGCGTGGCGGACGCGAGCCCGGTGGCCGCGGTGGCGGCACCGGTGAGCGCGGTCGCCCGCAGGAACGTACGGCGGCTCGCGCCGGGCAGAAGCGGTCCGTCGGGCTGGTGGAGGGGGCTGCACATGGATGTCTCCGCGGGGGACGAGCGTAGGGACGAACGTTGGGGTGATCGTCTGCAAGCTAGCCGCGGGGTGGGGGAGGAACCGGTCCGTAAGGGCCACACCTGGGCGAAGGCTCCATGAATTCGTACGGTGCCGGGCGCGCGGGACGGCGGCGCCGGGGGAGTACGGGCGGGGCACGGAGAAGCGGGCCCCGGCCCCACGGAGCCCACTGCCGGTCCCGCCACGCTCGGCTGCCGGTTCCGTTGCGCCCGCTGTCGGTCCCGCCGCGCCCGCGACCGGTCCCGCCGAGCCCGTTCCCGGCCCGCCGAGCCCGTTCCCGGCCCGCCGAGCCCGTTGCCAGCCCTGCCGCAGCCGCTGTCGGTCCCGCCGCGCCCGCGACCGGTCCCGCCGAGCCCGTTCCCGGCCCGCCGAGCCCGCGACCGGCCCGCCACGTTTCGCTGCCGGCCCGCCGCGCCCTGTTACCGGCCGCCCGAGACCCGCAGGACCGTCCCGGTCACGTAGGACGCCTCGCCCGACAGCAGCCAGGCGATGGCGGCGGCGATCTCCGGGGCGGATCCGACGCGGCCGAGCGGGATCCCGGGGGCGGCCGCGTCCGCGCGGCCGGGGTCGCCCGCCGTGGCGTGCATGTCGGTGTCGATCATGCCGGGCGCGACCGCGTTGACCCGGATGCCGTCGGGCCCCAGCTCCTTGGAGAGCCCGACCGTCAGCGCGTCGGTCGCCGCCTTCGTGGCCGCGTAGTGGACGAACTCCCCGGGGCTGCCCAGAGTGGCCGCGACCGAGGACAGATTGACGATCGCGCCGCCCCCGCCGGCCGCCATGTCCTTCGCGGCCCGGCGGCAGCAGAGCAGGTAGCCGAGGAGGTTCACGTCCACGACGCGGCGCAGCGTCTCGGCCGAGGTGTCGGCGAGCCGCCCGAGCGGGCCGGTCACGCCCGCGTTGTTGACCAGCCCGGTCACCTGGCCCAGCTGCTCGGCCGCGGTGTCGAAGAGCCGCTCCACATCGGCCTCCTCGGCGGTGTCCACCCGCACCGTGACGCAGCGCGCCCCGGCGGCGCGTACCGCCGCGGCCGTACGTTCGGCGGCCTCGGCGTTGCTCACAAAGCCCAGGGCGAGGTCGTGCCCGTCCGCCGCCAGACGGATACAGGTCGCGGCGCCGATTCCCCGGCTGCCACCGGTGACGACGGTGACGGGGCGCGGCTGCGGGGTGATGCTGCTGTCCGGCACTGAAGACCTCTCGTTTCGCTCTCGGACCATGAACGCCAGGTGGGTCACGTGACGGACATGGATGCGGATCAGTCAGCGAATCACCGCGGGTACCGGTGGATCAAGGCCGCCGGCCGGGTGACGGCAGCCTGGGCCCCCGGGCGCCGGGCGCCCGCCGTTGGGGTGGTGCCGGGACGCGTACCGGCGTGGTTCCCGGTTCGGCGCGCGGACGGTTGCCTAGCGTCGGCGCCTGACGGACCGCTGTCGGCGCGGAACGGGTTGAATCGCCCGGCGCTCGGTGACGGCTCCTCCTCAACGGCGTTCCCCTGCCACCGTCTCGCATTGCGGTGGCAGGGGACGCCGACCGCTCCCCGCCCGCGATCCCCGCGTCCTACGCCCACAGCGCCCGTGCGAGCGCGACCCCGGCGAACGCCGCGGCCAGCCCCGCCGCCACGCTCCCCACGACATTGGCCACCGCGTAGGACTTCGCGCCGTCCTCGGCCAGCCGAAGCGTCTCGTAGCTGAACGTCGAGTACGTGGTGAGCGCCCCGCAGAGCCCCGTGCCGATGAGCAGTTGCAGGTGCGAGGAGGCGGCGCCGGCCGCCACCGCGCCGGTCAGCAGGCCCAGGATCAGCGAGCCCGACACATTGATCGTGAAGGTCCCCCACGGGAAGACGCTGTCGTGGCGGGACTGCACGGCCCGGTCGGTCAGATAGCGCAGCGGCGCCCCGACCGCCGCGCCGACGATCACCAGCAGCCAGTTCACCGGCCCCGCTCCTGTTCGTCGCCGAAGCGTACGATCTCGCACTCGTCCAGGAAGGCCACCCCGCCGCCCGCGACCAGTTCCCCGATCAGCGGCAGGAACGCCCGGACGCGCTCCTGCGTGTCCACGATCACGACCGCCACCGGCAGGTCCTCGCTCAGCGAGAGCAGCCGCTGGGTGTGGATCATCGACGAGGTGCCGAAGCCCTCGATGCCCCGGAACACACTGGCACCGGCCAGACCGGCCAGATGTGCCCGGTGCACGATCTCCGTGAAGACCGGCCGGTGGTGCCAGCCGTCGGACTCGCCGACGAGAACCGTCAGCCGCAGGCCCCGTTCCGTCCCCGGCGTCGTCATGACTGCCTCCAGGCCAGCACGCGGCGGGTCGCCCACACCGCACTCCACACCGCCGCGAGAGCCGCGAGCAGCGTCAGTCCCAGGTACGCCAGCCCGGCGCGGGCACGGCCGCCGTCGAGCAGGCGCTGGATGTCCACCGCGTACGTCGAGAACGTGGTGAAGCCGCCGAGCACCCCCGTACCGAAGAACGGCCGCACCAGCCGGTGTGCCGTCCACGCCTCGCTGATCACCACCATGAAGACGCCGATAACCGCGCATCCGACGGCGTTCACGACCAGCGTCGTCCACGGGAAGCCGCCCGGGGCGGTGGGCCAGAGCAGCGCGGCCCCGTAGCGGGCGGTGGCTCCGATCGCGCCGCCGAGCGCGACCACCGCGACGACGGAACCTTGGGGGTTCGGGCTTCCCATGAGCGCTTTTCTCCTGCCTGCCGCACCCCCAGGCTATCGCCCGGGGGTGTGACCGGCGCGGGGCCTACCAGGTCTTGCCCGGGGGCTGCTTGGTGGTGACGTTGATGCGGTTGAAGAGGTTCGTCAGACCGATCGCGAGGACCAGGCCGGCGAGCTCCTTCTCGCTGAAGTGGCGGGCGGCCTCGTCCCAGACGGCGTCCGGAACCGGGTCGTAGCGGTCGCTGAGCCGGGTCGAGTGCTCCGCCAGCGCCAGCGCGGCCCGCTCGGCGTCGGTGAAGTACGGCGCGTCGTGCCAGGCCGACACGGCGAAGAGCCGCTCGTCGCTCTCACCGGCCTTCCGCGCGTTGCGTACGTGCCCGTCGACACAGAAGGTGCAGCCGTTGATCTGGCTCACCCGCAGTCCGACCAGTTCGAGCGTCGTCTCCGGCAGCCCCGCCTTGCCGATGGCCTTGACCAGGCCCAGCACGGGCGGCAGGGCCTCGGGAAGGATCTCGGCCGGGTTGTCGATACGTGCCTGCATGATGTCTCTCCTTCGCTGTCCGTCACGGTCGCGGCGGCGTTCTCGCCGCGCCCTCACTGCACTGACGGACGGCGGAGCGGAAGTGTGACGAGAGCGGCGGCCGGGGTCCTCACCACGTCCGCCGGAGCGAGCTGCGCAGCTCGTTCTCCTCGACGACCCTGGCCCGGAGCCGCCGTATCAACGCGGATTCCGCAGCTCTGCCGCTCCCGCCGGAACGGCACCGCGCGCATTCGCAGGGCGGCCAGCGCGACGGGGTGAACCCGGGCGACTCCGGTGCGGGCTCGGGCGCTCGTCCGCTCATGCCGATCGCTGTTCCGCGCAGTCCGCCGTGTCCCGGTGGCGCCGGAGCAGTACCCGGCAGTCCGTCGCCCTGCTGTAGTCGCGCTGATCGTTGGCGAGGGCTTCGGCCAGGCGGAGTTCCTGACACCCGGGACAGGGCTTCTGCCCGGCCGGGGAACCGGTCTTCGCGGACACGGGTCATTCCTCTCCGTAGTCGTTCCACTACTAAGCGGACCCAGATTGGCCTACAGTTGGGGGCGCTTCAACTTGTTGGGTGCGAGCGAAGAGTCAGGTGACAGCCGTTGAACCGCAAGGAGTTGGACCCCGAGAGCAGCCCGCAGGCAGCCTTCGGCGCACGCATCCGCAGACTCCGGGAGGAACGCGGATGGAAGCAGGAGGAGTTGGCCGAACGGGTGGGCTACTCCGGTACGCACATCTCCGCCGTCGAAACCGGCCGCAAGATGCCGACTCTTCGGTTCTCGCGCAGTGCGGATCAGATTTTCGGCACCGGAGAAACAGCAGACACGTTCGAACGCCAGTACCGCGAGATCCGGCACGGCTCGCTGCTGGAGGGCTTCCCGCAGTACGTGGGGCACGAGGGGCGTGCGGTCGAGATCCGGCTCTATGAAATCGGCATCATCCCCGGGCTGTTGCAGACGCCGGAGTATGCGCGGGTGCTGGCGGACAGCGCGCTGCGGCGAGGGGCGATCGTTCCGGAACAAGCAGCCGAGCGGGTCTCGTTCCTGGCGGAGCGTCAGGGTGCGCTGGTGCGTCCCCGTCCTCCCATGATGATGGTGGTGATGGACGAGAGCTGCATCCGCAGGCGGGTCGGCGGGAACGAGATCATGGCCGCCCAGCTCGACCGCCTGCTGGAGTTCGCCGAGCTGCCCAACACCGTGCTCCAGATCGCTCCGTACGACATGGGCGAGCGACGCACGTTCAATCTCCCGATGAACCTGCTGACGCTGTCGGACATGTCCGTGATCGCGTACGCGGAATCCCAGATGCGGGGGCATCTGGAGCGCGATACGACCTCTGTGCTCCCGCTGTTGACGGCCTACCATCAGCTACAGGCCGAAGCGCTGTCCCAGGCGGCATCGGTGGCCATGATCAATGAGGCACGAAAGGGCACCCCGTGACGACCACGACCGAGTCCCCCCGCTGGTTCAAGTCCTCGTACAGCGACAACGGCGGCAACTGCGTGGAGGTCGCCGCCAACCTCGTCGCCCCGCGCGGCGTCGTCCCCGTCCGCGACTCCAAGAATCCGGGTGGCCCGGTGCTGACCGCCTCCGCCGCCTCGTTCGCCTCCTTCGTCGAGGGCGTCAAGGCCGGAGAGTTCGCTGCCGTCTGAATCAGCAGCCCCAGTGCATGCGATCCGCGATTGCCCCGCCGTGCACCGCATGGTGGGGCTTCTCGCTGTCGGCGTCGCGTTGCCCCGTTGACGGCCATCAACTTCGGCTCCACGCTGAAGCGTTGCGTCAGAGACGAGGAAGGGCACCCCGTGACGACCACGACCGAGTCCCCCCGCTGGTTCAAGTCTTCGTACAGCAACAATGGCGGCAACTGCGTGGAGGTCGCCGCCAACCTCGTCGCCCCGCGCGGCGTCGTTCCCGTCCGCGACTCCAAGAATCCGGGTGGCCCGGTGCTGACCGCCTCCGCCGCCTCGTTCGCCTCCTTCGTCGAGGGCGTGAAGGCCGGAGTGTTCGCCGGGGGCTAACCCCACCGTGTTCCGTCATGCCTCCCGGATGGGTTGATGACGCTTGCTCAACCAGCCTTGTGGCATGAGGACTTACGGAAAAACCGCCGCGTTCGTCGCCCTGTCCGTCACCACCGTCGCCACCGTTCTCACCGGGGCCGCCGGCCCGCGGGCCGTCGCGTCGGCCAACCCCGTACCCGCCCTCGACTGGCGGCCCTGTGCCACGGCCGGCGGGCCCGTCGGGCAGGAGTGCGCGGAGTTGCCGGTGCCGGTGGACTACCGCGATCCGGGCGGTCCGCAGCTCTCGCTCGCGGTGACCCGGGTCCGCAGCGACCGGCCCGCCGCGCGGCGCGGGACGCTGGTGGTGATCGCCGGCGGTCCGGGTACCTCCGGGGTGCAGCGGGTGAAGGAGAAGGGGGAGCGGCTGCGGCAGGAGACGGAGGGGCGGTACGACATCGTGAGCCTCGACCCGCGCGGGGTCGGCGGCAGCGCGAAGGCGGGCTGCGGGCTCGACCCGGAGGACCGGGAGCTGGTGAACATGCGGTCCTGGCCCGCCGCCGACGGTTCGATCACCGAGAACGTGTCGCGCTCCCGGCGCATCGCCGAGGCCTGCGCGCGCAACGGCGGAGCGGTGCTGCGGAGCCTCACCACGGCCAACGAGGTGCGGGACATCGACCGCTTCCGGCAGGCGCTCGGCGAGGAGAAGCTGTCGGCGTGGGGGATCTCGTACGGTACCTACGTCGGCGCCGTGTACGCGCAGAAGTACCCGCAGCACACGGACCGTTGGGTGCTGGACAGCAGCGGCGACCCCGACCCGTCGCGCGTCGCGCAGGGCTGGATGGCGAACATGGCGGTGGGCGCGGAGGACCGGTTCCCCGACTTCGCGCGGTGGGCCTCCGACCCGGCCAGGGAGGAAGCGGGGCTGCGGCTCGCGAAGCGGGCCGAGGACGTGCGGCCGCTGGTGCTGGAGCTGGCGGCGCGGCTGGACCGGGAGCCGAGGGAGTCCACCACGGCGGGCGTCCCGCTGACCGGCAACCGGCTGCGCCAGGCGCTCCAGATGGGCATGTACGACGACGGTGCCTTCGCCGGGTTCGCGGAGCTCGTCCAGGCGGCCCGGAGCACCTCGGTGAAGCCCGTGCTGCCTGCCGCACTGGCCGGTCCGCTGCCGGACGCGGACGCGGCGGTCTCGATGGCCGTGGTCTGCAACGACGTGCGCTGGAAGGGCACCGTCCCCTCGTACCGGCGGGCCGTCGCCGTCGACCGCGCGAAGCACCCGCTGACCGCCGGGATCTCGGTGAACGTCACCCCGTGCGCCTTCTGGAAGGACGCCCCCGCGGAGCAGCCGACCAGGATCACGGACGCGGGACCGTCCAACGTTCTGATGGTCCAGGGCCTGCGCGACCCGGCGACGCCGTACTCCGGCGCGCGGAAGATGCGGGCGGCCTTCGGGGACCGGGCCCGTATGGTCGCCGTCGACCACGGTGGGCACGGCATGTACCTGGGCAACGGGAACGCCTGCGGCGACCGGGCGGTCACGACGTTCCTGAACACCGGGGCACGACCGGAGCAGGACACGTACTGCGCGGGCTGATCGCCGTACGGCGCGGCTGCGGCTGAGCAGGCGTCCCGCTCAGTCGCAGCCGGGTGTCACATGTCCGCTGTTCCTGGCCTCCGCCAGCAGGGTGACGACCTCCTCGTCGGACGTCTGCGTGAAGTCCCGGTACCACTCACCGACCGCGTAGAACAGGCGCGGCACCGACAGGCACACCACCTCGTCCGCGCTCCGGCGCAGCCGCACGACCGCGTCCGGCGGCGCCACCGGCACGGCCGCCACCACCCGCGCCGGCTGCTGTGCCCGCACCACCAGGCAGGCCGCCTCGGCCGTGGCGCCGGTCGCGATGCCGTCGTCCACGACGATCACCGTCCGGCCGCCGAGCGGTATCCGCGCCCGCCCGGCCCGGTACACCTGCGCCCGCCGCCCGAGCTCCGCCTCCTCGACCCGCTCGACCGCCGCGAGGTCCTGCTTGCCGGCCCGCAGCCGGGAGACGACATCGTCGTTGAGTACCCGCACCCCGCCCTCGCCGATGGCGCCGAACGCCACCTCCTCGTGGTGCGGCACACCGAGCTTGCGGACGACGATCACATCGAGTTCGGCACCGAGCGTCTGCGCCACCTGGAAGGCCACCGGAACCCCGCCCCGGGGCAGTCCCAGCACGACGGGGTTCTCCCGCTCCAGGTGGTGGAGCGCCTCGGCCAGCTGCTGGCCCGCGTCCTCGCGGTCGGCGAACAGCACGGTGGTTCACCCCCAACCAGGGAGTGGGGCCGCACACGTGCGCGCCCCACCGGCTTTCCTACTTCGAAACAACCCCATGTGCGGCGGCCCCGCAACTCGGGCGGGAGCCCCGGCGGCACCGTTCGGCGGTCCCGCTCAGGACACCGGCGACATCTTGGGCACCTCGCCCTCGGTCGTGTGGACGTCGATGACGGAGAACGCCGCGCCCTGCGGGTCGGTCAGCGCGGCGAACCGGCCGAACGGCATGGTCATCGGGCCGAACCGCAGGACGCCGCCGCGCTCGGTGGCCTTCGCCACCGCCGCGTCGCAGTCCGGGACGGTGAAGTACACGTTCAGGTACGGCGGAACCTCGGGCGGGAACTCGTCGCCCATCTTCATCCGCCCCAGGACGGTCTTGTCGCCGAGGTTGTACATCCGGAAGTCGACGTGCTCGTCCGCCATCTTCACCATCGAGTACGGGAAGACCGCGGGGAAGAAGGCGTCGGACTTCTCGGGCTCCCGGGTGAAGACCTCGGCCCAGCAGAACGCACCGGGCACCGCCTGCGCCTCGAAGCCCTCGTGGGTGCCGGCCTGCCACACGCCGAAGACGACGCCGCCGGGGTCGCGGGCCAGCAGCATCGTGCCGAAGTCACCGACCCGCATGGGGTCCATCAGGGTCTCGCCGCCGTTGTCGCGGATCTTCGCCGCCGTGGCCTCGGCGTCCGGCGAGGCCAGGTACAGGCACCAGGCCGACTGGCCCTCCTGGCCGGGCATCGGGGGCACCACCGCGGCGACCGCCTTGCCGTCGGCGTACGCCTGCGTGTAGTTGCCGAACTCGGACGAGGACTCTCCGAACGTCCAGCCCAGCACCTCACCGTAGAAGCTCTTCGCGCCCTCCAGGTCGGCGAACATCGCGTCGGCCCAGCAGGGTGTGCCCTCCGGTTGTACAGCCATGACCCTGACTCCTTCGCGTTCGGTGGGGGTGGTGGTGGTCCGGCTTTTCACGCTAGCCAGCCCACCGCCTTCCCGCGCGCCGGGAGTCCGGCCCCGGGGCCTAAGGGCTGTCCCGGCCCTGCGGCGGGTCCACCCGCACCAGGCCCGACTGGTAGGCCATGGCGACCAGCTGGGCCCGGTGCCGGGCGCCCAGCTTCGTCATCGCACGGCCCACGTGGGTGCGCACGGTCAACGGGCTGACGTGCATCCGGGCGGCGATCTCGTCGTTCGACAGGCCCTCGGCGGCCTGCGCCATGACCTCGCGCTCGCGGGCGGTCAGCACGTTCAAGGACTCGGGCGCCGCGACCCCGCCCTCCGGGCGGGCGAGGTAGCGGGTGATGAGGGCCCGGGTGGCGGTCGGGGACAGGAGCGTGTCGCCCGAGGCCACCGTCCGGATCGCGTCCAGCAGTTCCTCGGGGCCCACGTCCTTGCCGAGGAAGCCGCTGGCCCCCGCACGCAGCGCGCCGGCCACGTACTCGTCGATCTCGAACGTGGTGAGGATGAGGATGCGGGTCTGCCGCAGCGCCTCGTCGCGGCAGATCTCCTCGGTGGCGGCCAGCCCGTCCATGCCCGGCATGCGGATGTCCATCACGACCACGTCCGGGGCGGTGGCACGGGCCTTCTCCACCGCCTCCCGGCCGTCCGCCGCGACCCCGACGACCTCCATGTCGTCGTTCGACTCGATCAGCAGCCGGAAGGTCCCGGCCAGCAGCGCCTGGTCATCGGCCAGCAGTACCCGGATGGTCACCGTGCCGTCCTTTCCTCGTCGTCGTCCTGGTGCGATTCGGGCTCCGCCGTCTCCAGGGGAAGTTCCGTGGTCACCTCGAAGCCTCCGTCGGCCCGGTGCCCGGCCGCCAGCCGGCCGCCGGCGGACAGAGCCCGCTCGCGCATGCCGATGAGGCCGTAGCCCGACGTGCCCGCCGTGGGCGGCGCGTGCCCGTCGTCGGAGACGGTGAGCGTGAGCAGCCTGCGCGAGTAGCCGAGACGGACCGCGGCCGTGGCGCCGCCCGAGTGCTTGGTGACGTTGGTCAGTGCCTCCTGCACGATCCGGTACGCGGTCAGGTCCGCGCCCGGCGGCAGCGGCCGGGCCTCGCCCTCCACGGTCACCGTCACCGCGAGCCCGGTGTGCTCGAACGAGGCGATCAGCTCCGGGAGCCGGGCCAGCCCGGGCGTGGGCTCCAGCGGTGTCTCCGGGTCGCCCTCGCGGCGCAGCAGCCCCACGGTCGCCTTGAGCTCGCGCAGTGCGGAGGAGGTGGTGCCGGCGAGTTCGTCGAGCATCTTCTGTGCCTGGTCGGGCTTGCTGCGCAGCAGGTACGCGGCGGTCGCCGCCTGGGCGTGGGCCAGGGCGATGTGGTGCGCGACGATGTCGTGGAGCTCGCGGGCGATCCGGGTCCGTTCCTCGCCCACCCGCTGCCGCGCCTCCTCCTCGCGGGTGCGCTCGGCCAGTTCGGCCCGCGCCTCCACGGCGGCCAGATGGTCGCGCCGGCTCCGTACCGACTCGCCGACCGCCCCCGCCAGCAGGACGCAGGAGACGAGGCCGACCTGGTCGGGCCGGAGCAGCGCCACCCTGCCCCAGGCGGCGGAGGCGATCAGGAGGGCGACGGCCACCCCCACCGTGTAGCGGGTGGCCGTGCGGTGGTCGGTGCGCAGGGCCAGGAGATACAGGGCGACCAGGGCGGCGCCCACGACGCTCGGACTGGGGTCGAAGCCGATGCCGCTGCCCATCAGACCCAGGGCGCAGCCGAGCACCGTGGTCACCACCACCATCGTGCGCGGATACCGGCGGTGGCCGAGGAGCAGGACGGCGGGGGGCACCGCGGCCGCCAGCGAGAAGGAGAGCGCGGGGGCGCGGACGATCCGGGCGTCGGTGAGGGTGCTGGAGAAGACCGCGAAGGCCCACAGCAGCACCGCCACCACCACATCGACGGTCCGGGGATGGCGCCGGGCCCACTGCATCCAGTCGGTGAACATGCGTTCTCTTCTCCTCGGGTCCGTCCGACCATGGTCGCCGACCCGGCCGGCCTGCCCGGCCCGGCCGAGTCGGCCGCCCCGCCGGGCCCGCCTGCGTCGCCCCGAGCCTGTCGCCCGTTGCCCCGTACCCGTCACGTCTTCCACGGGTACGGGTACGGGCATGGGCGCGGGCGTGGGGCCCGGACCGGTCATACGCGCACGGGCTCCGGCTCGGGCCGCGGCTCGGCCGGTGCGGCACTGTGCAGCTTCTCGCCCTCGACGTCCACCCGGGGCACGACACGGTCCAGCCACTTGGGCAGCCACCACGCCCGGTGGCCCAGCAGGGCGAGCACCGCCGGGACGACCGTCATCCGGACGACGAAGGCGTCGAAGAAGACCGCCGCGGCGAGGCCGACACCCATCATCTTGATCATCGAATCGTTCATCCCGATGAACCCGGCGAACACCGCGATCATGATGACGGCCGCGGCGCCGACGACCCGTGCGCTGTGCCGGAACCCGGTGACGATCGCCTGGCCGGGCCGCTCCCCGTGGACGTATGCCTCCCGCATCCGGGTCACCAGGAAGACCTCGTAGTCCATGGCCAGACCGAAGACCACACCGATCAGGAAGATCGGCATCATGCTCATCACCGGCCCGGTCTGCTCGACGCCGAGGGCGTCGGCGAGCCAGCCCCACTGGAAGACCGCGACGATCACGCCGAACGCCGCCGCCACCGACAGCAGGAAGCCGAGCGCCGCCTTCAGCGGGACCAGGAGCGAGCGGAAGACGACCATCAGGAGCAGGAACGCCAGGCCGACGACGAGCGCGAGATAGGGCAGCAGCGCGTCGTTGACCTTCTGCGACACGTCGATGTTCACCGCGGTCGCGCCGGTGACGAGCATCGTCGCACCGGTGTCCGACTTCAGGCCGCGGGCCTCGTCGCGGATGGTGTGGACGAGGTCCGTGGTGTCCGCGCTGCTCGGCCCGGTGGAGGGTACGGCGGTGAGCACCGCGGTGTCACCGGCCTCGTTGAAGCCGGGGGGCGTCGTGGCGACGATGCCGTCGGTGGCCGTGAGCTGCTTCGCGGCCCGTGCCGCGGCGGCCTTCGGGTCGGCCGAGCCCTTGGCGTCGACGACGACGGTCAGCGGTCCGTTGAAGCCGGGACCGAAGCCGTCGGCCAGGGCGTCGTAGGCGCGGCGCTGGGTGGTCGAGGTGGCCTTCGACTCGTCGCCCGGCATGCCGAGCTGAAGATCGAGCGCCGGTACGGAGATCAGCCCGAGGCCGAGAACACTGAGCACCAGGACCGCGAGCGGCCGCCGGATCACGAAGCCGGCCCAGCGGGTGCCCAGACCGGCCCGCCCGCCCTTGGCGCGCTGCCCGCCGTGCCCCTTGCGCTGGGCGCGCGGCATGACGGCCTTCCGGAAGAAGCCGAGCAGCGCGGGCAGCAGGGTGACCGCGACCAGGACGGCGATCACGACGGTGCTCGCCGCGGCGAGGCCCATCTTGGTCAGGACGGGGATGCCGACCACGGACAGGCCCGCCAGGGCGATGACCACGGTGAGGCCCGCGAAGACGACCGCGGAGCCCGCCGTTCCCACGGCCCGTGCCACGGCCTCCTCGGCGTCGTGGCCCTCCGTGCGTTCGGTCCGGTAGCGCGAGACGATGAACAGCGCGTAGTCGATGCCGACCGCGAGGCCCAGCATCAGGGCGAGCGTGGTGGTCGTTGTGGACATCCCGACGGCGACGATCGAGGCCACGCCCACGCCGATGCCGACGATCGCGGTGAGCAGCGGGAGGCCCGCCGCGGCGAGCGAACCGAAGGTGATGAGCAGGACGACCGCGGCGGCGGCGACGCCGACGAGTTCGGTGGTGCCGCCCAGCTCGTTCTCCGGCACCAGGGCCGATCCGCCGAGCTCCACGGTCAGTCCCGCGTCCCGCCCCTTCTCGGCGGCGTCCTCCAGCGCGTCGGTGGTGGCGGTCGTGAGATCCATGCTCTGTACGTCGTACGAGACGGTGGAGTACGCGGTCGTACCGTCCTTGCTCACCGCCCCGGCCATCTTGAACGGGTCGAGAGCGCCCTTGACCTGGTCGCCGCCCGCGACGTCCGCGACGATCTTCTCGATGGCCGCCTTGTTCGCGCTCGCCGTGACCTTCTGGCCCTTCGGCGCGACGAAGACGATGCGGGCGTCGGCGCTGTTGGAGTTGCTGCCGGGGAAGCGCTGGTCCAGCAGGTCGAAGGCCTTCTGCGACTCCGTCCCGGGCATGGAGAACCCGTCCTCGGGGGCGGCCGGAGCCTTGGCCGCGGCGAACGCGCAGGCGGCGAGGACCACCACCCAGAGCAGGGCGACGAGCCGGCGTCTCCGGAAGGAGAAGCGGCCCAGCCGGTAAAGGAAAGTAGCCACGAGGAGGCGCTCCAGTCTCTCGAAGGGATGCCTCGATCCTTCGTGAGAGCGCACGTCATCGTCGTCGTGCGGCTGCATGGAGTCCTACGTACTGTCGATGCAGTACGCGGCCGGTCCGCCCTGCGCCCTGGGCGGGACCGCGCAGGCGTGTCGGACCATCCTCGGGGCGGGTGCCCCGCCCCGGACCGGACCCGGGCCCCCGCGGGCAGCGTCCGGGATCGGACCTGGGCCCCGGTGGGCGCCGTCTCGCGGCCCCGGGCCCCGCGGGCAGCGTCCCGGATCAGACCCGGACCCCGGCGGGCAGCGTCGGCACGATGGCTCCGGAGTGTACGAGCACCCGGTGCAGATCGGTCATCGGTACGCCGGTGATGTCCGTCTTCCGGTCCGCGGCCATCGCCGCGAGCGCACCGGCAGCCTGCCCCGTCGCCATGGCCGTGGCCTGCACTCGCAGCGCGGAGTTCGCCGCCTGGTCGGAGCCGACGCAGCGCCCGGCGACGACGGCGTACGGGTTGCCGGCCGGGACCATCGCGTCGCGGGGGTCGCATGGACGCCTCACGCCGGGATCGGTGATTGATACGTTTCAATCGTACGAGCGAACCCCGCCGGAGGCGAGGGCAATGGCGCGATCACGTGAAGTTCCGTCCACGTGGCGGGAGATGGAGAACGTGCGCTACGGTGACCACACCATCACGCTCTGTGTGCCTTCGTGCGCATAGGGCGGCCCTCGGCGGTGCGACAACACCAATCCGAGGGCCTACACCACCAGTGGAGCTGCGAGGCCACCGGAAATGCTGCGTCATGTTATCGCGCCGTCCGTGCGCTATACGAAGGCATCGAACGATGTCGTCCGCCATCCGCGTCTGGACAGTGACGCGAAGCTCCTTGTCCTCTACGTCCAGGGACTCCCGGAAGATGCCGTCCACAAGCCGTTGAGTGAACTCGCCCGCGAAATGCGCATCAAGGGCCGTGTGTACCAGAAGGCGAAGAAGCAGCTGGTCGAGCACGGCTACATGTACGAGTGGCGGAGCCAGGGCGAGGGAGGCCGCTGGCAGACCGAGCAACTCGTCGCGAACGCCCCCCTGACGAGTGAGCAGGCCCGGCACTTACGGATGGCTCGGTCCCAGGTCCGGCCGGACGACCTGCCCGTGACTCGGTCTCCGGTCGCACCGGGTGACCTGCCTGAAACTCGGCTCCTGGCCCGGCAGCCGATTGACCTGCCCGCGACTCGGCCTCCGGTTCGGGCGGTCGACCCGCCCGTGACTCGGCTCCCGGTACAGCAGTCGGCCGACCTGCCCGTGACTCGGCCTTCGGTCGCGCCGGCCGACTTGTCCGAATCTCGGCTCCCGGTCCAGCAGTCGGCCGACCTGCCCGTGACTCAGTCTCCGGTCGCGCCGGCCGACCTGCCCGTAACCCCGCCACCGAGTAAGCACTTTCCGACGGTCGGTGCACCGGCCCCTCGGACGGCCGGTCGCTATGAACCGGTAGAAGACCACAGCGATAAGACAACTCCCCACCCACCCCCCGAACCTGAGCCCGCGACAGCGCCCGTGCCCGAACCGCCCCCGCGGGCCACGGCGTCGGCGGACCCCGCCCAATTGGCCCGGGCGGAACGGGTCCTGCTCTCCCTGCGCCACACCCGCCGTGAACTGCATCTGGGCCTGCGCGAGGCCCGCGTCCTCGCCGTGGATGCCGTCAAGTGGCTCGAACGCGGCCTGAGCGAATCCGACCTCCGCCACGCCCTGCTCGCCGAACGCCCGCAGGAAGGCGTCCGGTCGGCCGTCGGTTTCCTGCGCTACCGGCTGATCCAGAAGCTCCCCGAACCCCCGGTCCGGCACCAGCCGCCGGAACGCCCGCCTCTCCCCGAACCCGTCGAATGCCGGGGCCCCGGTGCCCCGCACGTGTTCCGCCCCCTGCTTGGCGAATCCGAATGCCCCTCCTGCCGCCTGGCCGCCGCCCGCTCCGAAACGGTCCCCGAACACGTCCCCTGGCGCGAACGCGTCGCCGCGCTCAACGGCACACCGACGACAACGCGGCGAGGCGCGGCATCGGGGCACGCGGGCCCGGCCTGACCCGGACGAGAGGCCCGGGTCCGACCGGACGCGCCTGTCAATACGCAGAACTCCCCATGTGATCCCCGTGCGCCGCCCGGCAGAGTCGGGCATGCGGGCAGGCGCCACGGGGGGACGGCTCCTCGCGTTGCACGCGATGCCGTGCGCCTGCTCGCACAGAGGGGCATCCGTACCTGGGGGGCCTCCACGGGACCGAGGCGGAGACACCCGGCCTCGGAGAGAAGGGGGATCCGAGATGCGACCGATCAGCCGATTCACCGCCTGGGCCACGACCCTGGCCACCGCCGTGGGAGCCACGGTGGTGATCGCGGGAGGCCCGGCCGCCGCCGCCGGTGGAGGGTACTGGTCCATCTCGTGCGATTCCCCGAACGCGTGCATCAGGCTTTCGGTCGGACGCCAGGGCCCCGGCGGGCCGTTCTGGAACATGATCGGCTGCGGTGTCCACGGCGTCAGCGACTACTACGACCGCGGCTACGCCCATGGCTGGGCCTTCGACGTCCACTACGCGGACCGGAGGTGGGACCGCGTCGAGTTCGGGACCAACCGCCCGCTGGACCCCAACAACCGCGTCACCAGTGTCGACGTGCTCTGCTGACCTGGCCCCGACTGCCGTCCTGACGAGACCGCCACTTCGAGAAGGGGGATCCGAGATGCGTCCGATCAGCCGATTCGCCGCCTGGGCCACGACCCTGGCCACCGCCGTGGGAGCCACGGTGATACTCGCGGGAGGCCCGGCCGCCGCCGCCGGAGGGTACTGGTCCAACTCATGTGATCCCGGACGGGCGTGCATCAAGCTCTCGGGCGGACGCTCGGGCCCGGGCGGACAGATCTGGAACTTCGACGGGTGCGGCTACCACACGATCAACGACTTCTACGACTACGGCTACGCCCACGGCAATCCCTTCGACGTCCACTACGCGGACCGGAGCTCGGACCGTGTGCAGTCCTGGTCCAACCGCGGACTGGATTCCGGCAACCGCGTCACCGGTGTCACCGTGCTCTGCTGAGCCGCAGCACGCAGTGTGGGCACTCCCGCGGCCGAGGCGCGGGAATGCTCCTGTCCGGTGATCCGCGCCCCTACCGCCGCCGGGTGGCCGCCGCGACGGTCGCCATGAGTTCCGCGTCCAGTACGGACGGGTCGGCCAGCCGGGTCGGGGCCGCGTAGGAGTTGAGGAGCGCCTTGGTGACGCGCAGGGCGGCCTCGGGGCGGCGCACGATCGGCTTGGTCCACGCGGTGACCGCCGAGTCGAGTTCGACCTCGGGCACGACGCGTTGCAGGACCGACAGCTCAAGCGCCTCGATGGAGTCGAAGGCGCGTCCGGTGAGGATGAGTTCGCGGGCGCGGGCGGCGCCGACCTCGTGGATGAGCCGGGGCAGTACGCCGCCCCAGGCGGTGGGGAGGCCGAGCGCCAGTTCCGGCAGCCGGAACGAGGCGGTGTCGGTGCCCACGCGCAGATCGCAGGCGAGCGCCAGCGCGAGGCCCGCGCCGATGGCCTTGCCCTGGATCCGGGCGATGGTGACGGCCGGGTTGGTGGAGATCGCCTCGCAGACCCGGCGGGCCTTGTCACCGGCGATCCGGATGCCACGCCCGGTGGGGTCGTCGTCGAGCCAGTCGGCGAACTCGTTGCGGTCGCCGCCCAGGCAGAAGTCGTCGCCGGCCCCGCTGAGCACCAGCACCCGGACGTCGGGGTCCGGCACCGCCAGGACCGCCAGCAGGTCGTCCAGCATCGCCTCGGTGACCGCGTTGCCGGTGGCGGGGGTGTCCAGCTCCACGCGGAGGACGGCGCCCTCGCGCTCGGCGCGCAGCGTGCTCGGCCGCCGGAACGGCGTCAGGTACTGCGGGAGCGAGAGCTTCATGCCGTCACGCCCAGCGAGGTGATCCGCCGGAAGACCAGCCGGGACGCGTAACCGGCCGGGGTGACGGCGCGCAGGGTGGGGAAGCGTTTCAGCAGTTGCGTCAGGAGGGTGCGCGCCTCCAGGCGGGCGAGGGCCGCGCCGAGGCAGTAGTGCACGCCGCCACCGAAGGTCAGGTGCGTTCCCCCGCGCCCGACGTCGAAGGTGTCCGGGTCCTCGTTGCGCCGGGGGTCGTGGTTGGCGGCGCCGTACATGACATGGACCATGCTGTCCTTGGCGATCGGAACACCCGCCAGCACGGTGTCGTCGGCCGCGATCCGGGTATTGATGTGGATCGGCGGGTCGTACCGCAGGACCTCGTCGACAGCGGCGTCGATGTACCCGGGGTTCTCCCGGAGCCACTCCCACCGGCCGGGCTCCTTCAGGAGCAGGTCCACCATGGCCGACAGCAGGGTGGCGGTGGTCTCCAGCGAGGCGATGGTGACGAACATGGTGAGCCGGTAGAGGATCTCGTCCGCCGCCTCCCGGTCGGGTTCCCGCGCGTCCCAGGTGTGGATCCAGCCGGTCAGCACATCGTTGCCGGGGCTGGCCCGGCGCTGTTTCACCAGCTCGGTGAAGTAGCTCCGCAGCTGCTCGGTCGCCTCGGCGGAGACGGCGAGCTGGCTCTTGGTGGGCAACAGCTCCTGGGCGTGCACCTGGTTGTGGGTGATCTCCAGGATGTGCGCGTGGTCCCCGGGCGGAATCCCCAGCCAGGAGCCGATGGTGCTGATCGGGAGCTGTTCGCTGACCGTGCTGACGAAGTCGGCCTCCCCCCAGCGCATTTTGTCAGCCAGCTCGTCGAGGAGCCGGGTGACGTGCTCCTCGACCTGCGGGGTCAGCCGCGCGATGGTCGACCGGTCGAAGAGGTTGCCGAGGCTGCGGCGCTGGCAGGTGTGCTCGGGGGCGTTGAGCCGGGAGAGGGTCTTGGTCATTTCCTGCGTGGCGACGGCTTCCCAGCGCTCGGTGTCCGCCTGGCGTTCCTGCCAGGCGAAGTCGGGCGCCAGCCAGTTGCGCCCGCGCAGCACCTCGCTGCACGTGTCGTAACCCGTGACGAAGTACGCGTCCCAGGGAGCGCGTACGACATCGCCCATGTCTCTCAGATCGGCCAGCAAAGGGTAGGGATCAGCCTGCCCCTCGGGCGATTTGAGACGTCTCAGGAGAGAAATGAGGGCACGGCGGTCTACGGGGGGCCTGTCAGTGCCACATATAGCGCTCACGCAGAGTTCCTTGACCTGGGCTCATGGTTACCGGCAGAACCTACCCCTCCGCATATGCCGCCCAAGCGTGGATCTTTGTTGCCCGTATCACAGAGAAACCCTGATCCAGCCCCTTGCCAGTCGCCCCCCGTGTCTCAACTTCCTCCTGAGTCACTCCAGTTACATGGGTGATGGGCCGGCATATGCGTACAAGTCGCCCGGCCCACCATGATCATGTCCGGTGCGTCACACCATGATCACGACGGGTCCGTCGCACCCCGGACCCGTCCCGGTGCGTCACACCCGCACACGGCAGGGGGCGTCACACCCTGAACACGTCCAGGAAGGAACTCCACCAGCCCTTGGTCTTCTTCTGCGGCTCGGCGTGGTCGTGGTGCCCGGCGGGCGCCTGGTCCGGGGCGGTGTTCCGGGACGGTGCGGCCGGCTGCGCCGCCGGCGGTGCCGAGGTCCGGCGCGCGGGGGCGGCGCTGAAGAGGACGGGCAGCGACACCAGGGCCCGGTGGAAGGGGCCCGGCCGCCATTCGACCGTGGAGGGATGCACCGCGAGGGTGAGGTCGGGCACGGTGTTGAGGATCTTCTCGATCGCGGTGAGGGCGATCAGCTGCGCGGGAGACTTCGCCGGGCAGACGTGCGGGCCCGCGCCCCAGGCGAGATGGGCGCCCTTGCTCAGGGTCTGGCGGGCGTCGGTGAGCGCGGGGTCGCTGTTCGCGGCGGCGAAACTGATCAGCACCGGGGTGTCCGCCTTCAGCGTCACCCCGCCCAGGTCGATGTCCTGGACCGGGTAGTGCGTCGCGTAGTTGGCTATCGGCGGGTTGTTCCACAGCACGTCGTCGAGGGCGTCCTCGACCAGCATCCCGGTGCCCCGCCGCTGCGCGACCCCGGTGTCGCTGGACAGCATGAGGAGCAGCGCGTTGGCGATCAGGTTGCGCTCCGGCTCGACGCCCGCACCCATCAGCATGACGAGCTGGTCCTTGAGCTCCTCGTCCCGCAGGCCCGCCGGGTGCTGGATGAGCCAGGAGGTGATGTCCTCGCCGGGCTGCCGCCGCTTGAGCGCGACGAGCTCCATCAGACACTCGGTCAGCTCGGCGTTGGCCCGGAGCACGTCCTCGCCGTCGAAGATCGCGGACATGCTGCGGGTCAGCCGGTCGCCGATGTCCCCGGGGCAGCCGAAGAGCTGGTTGAACAGCAGCAGCGGCAGCAGCTTGGCGTAGTCGCCGAGCAGGTCCGCGCTGCCGCGCTCGATGAACTGGTCGATGAGGTAGTCGGCGATCCGCTCCACGTCCCGGCTGAGCCGGGTGGTGTTGAGCCGGCCGAGGCTCTCGGTGACCGCCTTGCGCAGCCGCAGATGCTCGGTGCCGTCCGTGAACAGGCAGTTGGGCCGGTACGCCATCATCGGCAGCACCGGGCTGTCCAGCGGCACCCGGCCCTCCCGCAGCGCGCCCCAGCGCCTCGCGTCCCGGGCGAAGAAGGACGGATTCTGCAACACCCGCAGCGCGGCCTCGTGCTGCACGATCAGGGTGGCCTCCACACCGGGGGCCAGCTCGATCGGGGCGGCGAGTCCGTGCGCCCGGAATTCGTCGTACACGCGCTGCGGATCGGACGCGAACTCAGGCCCGTAGAGCGACGTCTGCCGCTCACCGCGCATCGGACACCCGGTGGGGGCGCTGTACGGGGTGGATCCCGGTGACGAGTCCATGTGTGATTCCTCGATGTGATCGCGGACCCGAAGGGCCCGGACGGCGGACGGAGTACGGCAGTCGGGTGGCAGTTTCTCAGGCCGCGTGTGCCGGCTCTCAGGCCACGTGTGCCAGAAGGTGCTGGACCAGGGTGATCAGGGCCTGCGCGGACGACTTCTCGTCCCGGGCGTCGCAGTACACGACAGGGGTGTCCGGCAGCAGATCGAGCGCCTCGCGCAACTCCTCCTCGGCGTGCCGGGAGTACGGATCGAAGCTGTTGACCGCGACCGCGTACTCCAGCCCGTACGTCTCGACCAGGTCGATCACCGGGAAGGTGTCGGCGAGACGGGCCGGGTCGACCAGGAGCAGCGCGCCGAGCGAACCGCGCGCCATGTCCTCCCACAGCTCGACGAAGCGCTGCTGACCGGGCGTACCGAACAGGTACAGCACCAGCTCGTCGCTGAGCGTCAGACGGCCGAAGTCCAGCGCGACCGTCGTGGTCACCTTGTCGGGCGCGCCCCGCAGGTCGTCGATGTGCGCGCCGGCCTGCGTCATCCGCTCCTCGGTGCGCAGCGGGGTGATCTCGGAGAGGGTGCCGATCAGCGTCGTCTTGCCCACGGCGAAGTGCCCGACGACGAGGATCTTCGCCGCGCGCCGTACCGCGTCCGGGACATAGATGCTGTCAGCCGAACCGGACGTGGAGTCCATGCAACACCTCTTCGAGGATCTTCCTGTCAACGAGCTGAGCCGCCGGTGGCGCCTTGCGGCGCATCAGATGACCTTGTTCCGCTAAGTCGTTCAGCAGCAGCCGGGCCACCCCGACCGGCTGGCCGAGATGGCCCGCCACCTCGGCCACCGACAGATAGCCGCCGGAACACAGCTCCCAGATGGCCCGGACCTCCGGGCTCGGGTTCGGCGGCGGCTGCCGGTCGGGCGCGATGGTGACCAGGGTGACGAGGGAGAGGTCCTCCGCATCCGGCAGGCCGCGCCCGCCGGTGATGACGTAGGACCGGACGAACCCGCTGCTGACCGCCTGCTCCTCGCCCGGCGCCGTCATACGTCGATTCCCGCGTCCTGGCGGGGAGGTGTGGTCATCGCCTTCCCCAGCGCGGCGACCTGCTGCTGCATGCGGAAGGACATGGCCTCCATGTCCACATCGGCCGCGGCGGCGGCCGCCAGGTAGGCGCCGCTGCCCGCCGCGATCAGGAAGATCCAGCCGTGGTCGTACTCCAGCAGCGTCTGACGCCAGCGGCCCGGGGCCTGGGCGCCGATGAAGGGCGCGACGGCCCGGCTCAGCGACTGCATGGAACTCATCGCGGCCGCCACGGTCTCCGCGTCGTCCCGGCCGATCTGACTGGAGCTGGCCAGCAGCAGACCGTCGGCGGAGACGAGGATCGCGTGCCGTGCGCCGGGTACCTGAAGCACATCGTTGAGTACCCAGGACAGGTCGGGGTTCACTGGAACTCGGGTCCTTCCGTCGTCGTCATGTCACGCCCGGACCGCGTTCCGCGCTGGAACGCGCCCAGACGGGAAGCGGTCTCCTCGTTGCTGCGCACCGGCCCGGGCTCGGCCGACGGCACCACAGACACCGGGCTCTTGCGACGACGCTTGGGCAGGCCACCGGCGGTGGTGGCGGTGGGCCCGGTGGGCTGCGGAGCGACGGCCGGCTGTCCGACCGGAGGGAACAGCGGGGTCGGGGACGGCGCGGGCGCCTGGCGCCGGGGGAGCGCCGCCACTTCCGCGTCGTAGCGGCCGGCGGCGACCGGGGGCGGCGAGGGCACGTCGGCGGTGAGCAGCTCGTCGGGCAGGAGAACCACCGCGCGTACGCCTCCATAGGGGGATACGGAGTCCACCGAGACCTTGAACCCGTAGCGGGCGGCCAGCACGCCGGAGACCGCGAAGCCGAACTGCGGGGGAATGCCCAGGCTGGAGACGCTGATCGCGGCCTGCGGCGAGAGGAGGGCCGCCGCGCGGTCCTTCTCCTCCTGGCCCATGCCGAGACCGGCGTCGTCGACGATGAGGCAGACGCCCGTCGGCACGGCCTGGATGTTGATCTCGACCGGGGCGCCGGGGGCGGAGTAGTTGGTGGCGTTGGCCAGCAGCTCGGCCAGGACGACCGCGACGGGTTCCACGGCCTTGCTGACGACCGAGAAGTTCACCTGCCCGTTGACCCGCACCCGGTCGAACTGACGGATGCGTCCCTGGGCGCTGCGGGCCACGTCGAAGACCGAGGCGACGGTCTCCCGGCGCCCGAGCCAGCCGCCGCACAGCACCGCGATGCCCTGCGCCCGGCGGCCGAACTGGCTGTTGGCGTGGTCGATGGCCATCAGGTCGGCCAGCATGCCGGGGTCGTCGCCGTACTTCTTCTGGGCGTTCTCGATGACGACCTGCTGCTCGTCCGCGAGCCCCTGGAGGGTACGCACGGCGGCCTTGAGGACCGCCTTGGTCTCCTCCTCGGCGTCCCTGCGGACCTCGGTCAGCTCGGCGGAGTGCTGATGCGTCAGACCGGTGTGGGCGACATGGAGTTCGTCCCGTTGGCGTTGCAACATGTCGCGTTGCTGGTGTAGTTCGGCGTTCTGTCTGCGAAGCCCGATATTGGTCTTTCGAGCCCGCAGAACGGCACCTACGGCGATCAGCGCGACGACAACCAGTGCCCACAGAAGAGGGCCCTGTGCAAATGTCATGAGACTCACTTCAAGTGCCATGGCTATGGATACGGCTTGACGCTCCCTCATGTGCCGCAGGCGCCGGGCCGGTCGAGCCACGGCTTGCGCCACCCCAGGGAAGGCCCCTCCGAATGTGGGGCCGAGGAGTCCATTCCTCCCGGAATGCCCCCATACGCCATCAGCCCACTGGAAGTAAGATGATCTTAACATCGGTCAGGCTGGCAAATGTCAAGACCGACACGCCAGTTGCACTCTTGGCGCCGAATGTTCACATGCGGGCCGGAGGACGGCCGCATCACCCCGGCCGGGTGCGCACGACGGGACCGGGCACCCGGAAAGGGTCACGGAGCCGCCGGCAACCGCAGCCCCGTGCACTTTCCGCGCCGCACCTGGTCCTTCGCGAACGCGGCCACGTACTCGCGCAACAGCGCGCTCCGCTCGCCGCGCTGCTTCGCCGTGGGAGGGCCGGACTGCCCGTCCTCCTCGCGGTAGGAGTAGTCCTCCCCCCACTGCGCGCCGAAGCCGACGTTCTCGCCGTCGCATTCGGCGACGGCCCACGCCCGGGAATGGGTCGACGAGGGTTCCCGGAAGGCGCCCTCACCCCGCACCGAGCCCATCACGCGCAGGTCGGAACCCCAGTCCCCGAGCCAACTGGTGAGTTCCACCAGCGGTTCGCCCGGCCGCGCGCTGCCGCCGCCCTCCTGCGGTGCGTACAGGGTGCACCGTCCGACGACCCCGCCGTCCGCGACGGCGACGCGCACCCGCCCGTCGCGCCCCTCCGCCGGTACGCGGGTGGTGGCCAGCGCGCCGCAGGCGGTGCCCTTCGCCTCCGCGCGGGGCACGTACGCACCCGTGTCCGGCACCGCCCCGTCCTCGGGCGCGGGCAGCGGCGCGCCCCCGCAACCGAGCTTCCCGGTCACCTCGTTCGTCATCCGCACCGCGAGCCGCAGCATGGCCGCCTTCTCCTCGCGGCTCTCGGCGAAGAAGGCCCAGGTCCCCACCAGCAGCCTGCGGTGTTCCGCGGCGGGCGCCTTGCCGCCGCGCGGGCACTCGGGCATCAGGTAGACGACGCTGTTGTCGGTCTCGAAGCCGGGCAGCCCGCCGGGCAGCACGGCGTACGGCGGCCGGGCGCTGCCGATGAGCGACAACTCGTCGTTCCGGTCGGGCCCGTCCGGATAGGTGTCCACGGCGACCACGACCCTGTCCTTGTCGGTCGTCAGTACGCAGTGGTACTCGCCGAGTTCCTCGTCGAAGGACTCCTCCTGCTTCCCGAGCCGGGTGTCCGGCCGCACGGCCTTGAGGTCGCCGCCCGGAAGTTTGCCGCCGCACGCCTCACGCGCCAGCCACCAGTCCTTGAGCGGCGCCCGGACCGAGGCCCCGACGACGACCAGCACGGCCAGCGTGCAGATCACCCCCCACAGCAACCCGCGGTGCCGCCGCGCCCAGTCCTCCACCCGTTCCCCCCGGTCCACTCGTACTCCACTGCGACCCCACCAGTGTGAACAGCCCACCCTGCCGCCCGGTGGGCGGGTGTCGGTGAACGTGTGTCGGTGGGTGGTGCGG
>NZ_JBCEWQ010000048.1:0-52183 GCF_038448545.1 Streptomyces sp. CLV115 | reverse complement strand
GGGGGAAGGGGCGGACCGGCGGCCGGGGGAAGCCGGGCCGGTGGCGGTGGCCGGGCGCGTTCCTCGCGTCGGCGGCCGCGCCGGGTCTCGGTCTGATGGTGCTGCTGCGGAGTGTGGACGCCTTCGGCTCCTCCTCCCACAACGCCGCGCTGCCGGTCCACTCCGCCGCGCTCGACGCGGATCACCCCGCCGTGTTCGTCAGCGCGTTCTGGTGTCTGTGGGCGCTGGGGAACGTCGCCGCGCAGCAGGTGATCCAGCGGTACGTCAAACGCACCGGGCGGACGGTGGGGGCGCCGGGCTTCGGGTACGGCACCTGTCTGATGTCCGGGGCGTTCATCCTGGCGTTCGCCGGGTTCCCCTGGGCGGCGACCGCCGTGATCGCGCTGGCGGCGGGGGCGGCCGACGGGCTCACGGAGGTCTCGTACACCTCTCATCTGCAGACGCTCCCGGCCGAGCTGCGCGCCCATGCCTTCGGGCTCTCGGCAACGCTGGAGAACCTCGGGTTCGGCGTCGGCATGATCCTGGTCGCCGCGGCCCTCGACAGGTACAGCCCGCTGGCCGTCGTGGGCTGGTCGCACGGGGCGGCCGTCGTGGTCGCCGTGGTGTTCCTGATCAGGGTGTCCGGGGCGCGCGGGCGGGCCGCCGTACCCGCTCCCCGCTCCGGCGCCGACCACGTCGGGCCAAAACGGTGAGGATTCCCGTACGGCATTATTCAGCCAATCTCGGAGGGACGGGAGAGGGGCCGGGCGCCCGCCGTGCCGTCCCGCACGCTCCCGGTGCCGGCCCCGGCACGCCCCCGCCCGCCCGGGGGGCCGCCGTCGCGGCGGCGGGTCCGGCACCGCCGCTTTCACGCAGCGGGCCGCGCCGCGGACTTGCGCCGTACCGGCCCGCTTTGGTGGGTTGTCGGACGTTCCTGAACCACTCGGCCGTGCCGGCCCCGGGATACCCGCCCCGAGGACCGGCGGACAGTCGCGGGCCCCGGGCGGTCCCACCGGATCGCCCGGGTGGCCCGGGACCGGCAGCCACACCGTGCCGCACACCGCCCGCACCGCGTGCGGCGGTCCGGCGCGGGCTCCTCCACCCTCAACGTCGAACACCGGAAAGGCGGACGCCCGATGTCGCCGCTTCCCCACCGCAGCCACACCGACGACCTGCTGTCCTTCATCAGCACCAGCCCCTCCCCGTACCACGCGGTGGCCAGTGCCGCCCAGCGCCTGGAGAAGGCCGGATTCCGTGAACTGCGGGACACGGACGACTGGACGGGCACGACCGGCGGCAGCTTCGTCGCCCGAAGTGGTGCGCTGATCGCCTGGTACGTCCCCGAGGGGGCCCCGGCACACACCCCCTTCCGGATCATCGGCGCCCACACCGATTCCCCGAACCTGCGGGTCAAACCCGCTCCCGACACCTCGTCGGCGGGCTGGCGGCAGATCGGTGTGGAGATCTACGGCGGCGTTCCGCTGAACACCTGGCTCGACCGCGACCTGGGCGTCTCCGGGCGGCTCGCGGTGCGCGCGCCGGGCGGCGCGGTCTCGTCGCGGCTGGTCCAGATCGACGAACCGCTGTTCCGGGTACCCCAGTTGGCCATCCATCTGGACCGTACGGTCAACGAGGCGCTGACGCTCGACCGGCAGCTCCACCTCGCCCCGGTCTGGGCGCTCGGCCCCCGTGCCGACGGGGCGCTGCTGCGCCGGGTCACGGCGGCCGCCGAGGTGGAGCCGGACGAGGTGCTGGGCTGGGACCTGATGCTGCACGACGTCCAGCCGCCCGGGTATCTGGGCGCGGACCGGGAGTTCGTGGTGTCGGCGCGGCTGGACAACCTGGTCTCGGTGCACGCGGGGGTCACGGCCCTGACGGGTGCGGCGACCGCGGCCGACGAGCCGGCGTACATCCCGGTGCTGGCCGCCTTCGACCACGAGGAGGTCGGCAGCGGTTCGGCTACGGGTGCGCAGGGGCCGCTGCTGGAGCGGGTCCTGAGCCGCTCGGTCACGGCACGCCGCGGCGCCCCGGAGGACTGGTCGCGCGCGCTGGCCGGGGCCTTCTGCGTCTCCGCCGACATGGCCCACGCGGTGCACCCCAACTACGCGGAGCGGCACGATCCGGACCACCGTCCGCTGCCCAACGGTGGCCCCACGCTCAAGGTCAACGTCAATCAGCGGTACGCCACCGACAGCACCGGAATGGCGGTGTTCGCGTCGGCGTGCGAGCGGGCGGGCGTGCCGTGGCAGCCGTTCGTCTCCAACAACGCGATGCCGTGCGGTACGTCGATCGGCCCGCTCACCGCGGCCCGGCTGGGTGTGGAGACGGTCGACGTGGGGGTGCCGGGGCTGTCCATGCACTCGGCGCGCGAGCTGTGCGGGGTGGACGACCCCGGCCATCTGGCCGCCGCGCTCGGCGCGTTCGTGGCCTCCGGCTGACCGGCCGGCGCCGAACGGCCCGGGAGGTGTGGGGCGGCCGGGGCCGCCCCACACCTGCGAGCATCGCTACACGAACCGCTGCTGTGCGCTGCCGTCGCAGCTCTGGAGCTTCAGCGGGTCCTTCGCCGCCGCCAGCGTCAGGCACAGGCCGGTCGCGGCGGCCGGGCGCAAGGTGCCCGACTGCTTCACGAACTGCTGGTTGGCCGCGCCCGAGCAGTTGTACAGGATGGCCGTGGCGCCGGCCCTGTAGTCGGCGCCCGGCACGTCCAGGCACCGGTCGTGGCTCAGCTCGGTACGCAGGGTCTTCGTACCGGAGTCGTACCACCAGCCCTGGTTGCGGCCGCCGTGGCAGTCCCAGCCGCCGATCTTCGTGTCATTGCGGGTCACCGAGCCGGGGGCGTCCACACAGGTGCCCGTCGCCTCGTTCTTCAGGGGCTTGAACGAGTCGTCCCACGCCCCGGACTGCAGAACCGGCTTCCCGGTGCTCGCCGGGTCGGCGCAGCTCGCCTCGCGCAGGTTCGAGTTGTAGATCTGGGTCAGGCAGGACGCGAAGGCGCCGTGGCCGCTCGCGTTCGGGTGGAAGGACTGCCGCAGGGAGTTGGAGTCCGGCGGGAAGTGTCCGAGGTCGATGTAGAGACCGCGGGCCCAGGTGGACTCGCTGCACACCTCGTGGCCGTGGAAGAGCCGGGAGTTGTCGAGGTAGACGGCTCCGGTGTCCGCGGCGGCCCTGCGCATGCCGCGCTCGAAGGCGGGGACGGCCACGTTGCGGCCCCAGGCGGCGTCCGAGTCGTACCCGGCGCAGCCGCCGGGAAGCTTCCCGGGGAAGTTCGGGTTGTCGTAGAAGTCCGGGCCGATGGGGCTCGGATAGCCCATGACCACGAGTTTGTAGTCGCCCGCGCCGTACCCGGCACCGGACATGACGGACTTCAGGTCGCGCACCGTCTTCTCGACCTTGGGGACGAGTCCGTCGACGCGCGCCTGCCAGCCGCCGTCGTACTTGGGCTCACAGGTGCCCTGGGAGAGTACCCAGCGCGTGACGCAGTCCGTCATGACCGGACCGAACTGGAGGTCGTCGTTGGCACCCGCCACCAGCACGATCATCTTGATGCGGGTGTTGCGGGCCTTGATGGCGAGGTTGTCGCTCTGCACCAGTTCGTCGGAGTACTGCTTGGATCCGCCGATCACGATGTTGCCGGTGTACGCGCCGGAGCAGGAGACGTTGTACGTGACGTCCGCCGGGATGCCGGTGCGGTGGATGGCGGAGTCGGGCGAGCGGTGGCACCAGTTGTCGGGGCCGTTGGTGCCGGCCTCGTACGTGCCGACGCCCTCGCCGGAGATCTCGCTGTCGCCGAGCGAGATCAGCCCGGTCTTGCGGTCGGCGAGCGGCCGCTCGGCCGGGTCGCCGTACAGCTTGGTGGCCTCCGCCGCGCGGATGGCCTCCAGTTCCGGCGACAGGGGGGTGGATGCGGTAGTGCTGGTACCGGACCGGTCCGTCGCGCCGGCCGGTCCGGCGGCCACGGTCATGCCGCCGATCGCCGCCGCCATGGCCGCGGCGGCCGCGACCGTACAGCGAAGTCTGTGCCTGGTGCGCCTCATTGCGCCTCCCCGGGTTGTTGTTACCCCCGGTATTTACTGGTCGGTAGGCGACTTGGGAATAGACAGAACAAGACAAGTGCTCAACTTTTTCAGGAGGTTGAACGAGATGGACGAGTCCCGGACCGGCAGCAGGTCCCCCGTGAACGGTGGAGATTTCCGTATCGAGCACGATTCGATGGGCGAGGTGAGGGTGCCCGCGAAGGCCAAGTGGCGGGCCCAGACGCAGCGCGCGGTGGAGAACTTCCCGGTCTCCGGCCAGCGCCTGGAGCGGTCCCACATCGAGGCCCTGGCCCGGATCAAGGCGGCCGCGGCCAAGGTGAACGCAGAGCTGAAGGTGCTCGACCCGGACATCGCCGCGGCCATCCAGGAGGCCGCCGCCGAGGTGGCCGACGGCCGCTGGGACGACCAGTTCCCGGTGGACGTCTTCCAGACCGGGTCGGGCACCTCGTCCAACATGAACACCAATGAGGTGCTGGCCACCCTCGCCACCGAACGGCTGGGCCGCGAGGTCCATCCGAACGACCATGTCAACGCCTCGCAGTCCTCCAACGACGTCTTCCCGTCCTCCATCCACATCGCCGCGACGGCCGCCGTCACCGGCGATCTGATCCCGGCGCTGGACCGGCTGGCGACCGCCCTGGAGCGCAAGTCCGCCGAGTTCGCGACGGTGGTGAAGTCGGGGCGCACGCATCTGATGGACGCCACGCCCGTCACCCTCGGCCAGGAGTTCGGCGGCTACGCGGCACAGATCAGGTACGGCATCGAACGGCTGCGCGCCTCACTCCCCCGCCTCGCCGAGCTCCCCCTGGGCGGCACGGCCGTCGGAACCGGCATCAACACGCCGCCCGGCTTCTCCGCCGCCGTCATCGCCGAGGTCGCCTCCGCCACCGGGCTGCCGCTGGCGGAGGCCCGCGACCACTTCGAGGCGCAGGGCGCGCGGGACGGACTGGTGGAGACCTCGGGCCAGCTCCGTACCATCGCCGTCTCGCTCACCAAGATCTCCAACGACCTGCGCTGGATGGCGTCCGGCCCGCGCACCGGCCTCGCCGAGATCAACCTCCCCGACCTCCAGCCGGGCTCGTCGATCATGCCCGGAAAGGTGAATCCGGTCGTCCCCGAGGCCGTGCTGATGGTCGCCGCCCAGGTGACGGGCAACGACACGACGGTCGCCACGGCGGGCGCGGCGGGCAACTTCGAGCTGAACGTGATGCTTCCGGTCATCGCGAAGAACCTGCTGGAGTCGGTCCGGCTGCTGGCCAACGTCTCCCGCCTGCTCGCGGACCGCACGGTCGACGGGATCACGGCCAACGCCGAACGGGCCAGGGAGTACGCCGAGTCCTCGCCGTCCGTCGTCACCCCGCTGAACAAGTACATCGGCTACGAGGAGGCCGCGAAGGTCGCCAAGAAGTCCCTCGCGGAACGCCGGACCATCCGCGAGGTGGTACTGGACTCGGGATACGTCGAACGGGGCGACCTCACCGTGGAACAGCTCGACGAAGCACTCGACGTACTGCGCATGACCCGCCCCTGACCTGCCCCGCGGTCCTGGGGCCTCCGGTACGCGGGACCGGAGGCCCTAAGATCCGTCCATGGCAGGTACCGGAGACATCGAGCACTGGGCGCCGGGCGATCAGATCCTGTGGCGCTACCGCCGCAACGGCACGCCCACCGGGGCCGGGGCGCCCGGGGGCGGGCCGGATCCGTTCCACATCTGTCGTCCCGTCACCGTCGTCCAGGACACCGCCGAACTGCTCGCGGTGTGGGTGGCGCCCGGCACCGAGTGTGTGAAGCCGGTGCTGACGGGCGGCCGGGACGTGCATGCCGAGCCGCTCGCCACCCGCTACACCGCCCCGCGCACCACCGCCCGCTCCACCTGGCTGGGAAACGGTGTGCTGAAGCTCGCCCGGCCCGGTGAGCCGTGGTCGGTCTGGCTGTTCTGGGAGCCGGACTGGCAGTTCCACAACTGGTACGTGAATCTGGAGGAACCGCACACCCGCTGGCAGGGCGGCGTCGACTCCGAGGATCACTTTCTCGACATCTCCGTGTACCCGGACCGCAGCTGGGTCTGGCGCGACGAGGACGAGTTCGCCATGGCGCAGCGGGCCGGTCTGATGACCCCAAAGACCGCTCGGCGGGTGCGGGAGGCGGGCCGGGCGGCCGTCGGGCTGATCGAGGAGTGGGGCGCTCCGTTCCGGGACGGCTGGGAGAACTGGCGGCCCGATCCACAATGGCGAGTTCCCGCGCTTCCGGATGACTGGGACCGCACCCCCTCGTATACGCCGTCGTGAGACCCTTGATGCACCCCAGGGGGACAAACGTAGGATCGTCCTCCGGAGTGCCGCGCCGCCCCAACCGGGAGGCTCGGCACCCGACCTGACCACAAGTCATCGCACGAGCACCGCGCACTGCATGAGCTGTACGAGCCACATCAGTCGTATGAATCGTATGAACCACTACGAGGGGGTGGAGACGTGCTCGCTGTTGCCCGCCCCGTCGCCGGAAACGTTGTCACCGGCCAACCCCACAGGCATCCGGTTTCAGCCCCTCGTTCCGGGGCATCCGGTGACAGCCGTTGTTATCGCCGCTCTTGCCGGGGCACAGTAACGCCCCACGAGGTGATTGCCTCATACAACCGGCCCGGACGGACGGAACCCCACGCGTGACGGAGCACCCCACCTCCCACGAAGGCCGGCAGCCTCTCGCCGCCCGGTCGCAGGAACGCACCCGGCCGCGGCAGCAGGACGCCGCGCCGGCTGTTTCCCCTGCCACCGCCGCGATCCCCGGCCCTGCCGCGGCTCCGGGGCCGGCAGCCGGTCCCGCAGGACTCGACCCACAGGCCGCGGCCCGTCGCGAGGGCGACCGGCTGCGTTTCGTCGGGGCCGCCACCCGGCGGATCGCCCGCGGCATAGACCTGGACGAGATCGTGCTGGGCCTGTGCCGGGCCAGTGTGCCGACGTTCTCCGACGCCATACTGGTCTACCTCCGCGACCCGCTCCCGGTCGGTGACGAGCGGCCGGTCTCCCCCTTCGTGCTGCGGCTGCGCCGGTCCGACCGGCTGCGGCTGAGCGAGGAGGAGACGGACAGCTCGTCGGAGACCGAGCGGCTGCGGCTGCCCGTCATCGATCCGCACGGCGATCTGACGCCCGCGGCCGAGCTGTGCGAGGTCCGCTCCGGCGGCGCGCTGGCCGAGGTGCTGCGCGGGGTGCGGCCGGTCTTCGGGGACTCCGCGGCGGCCCGCGCCGCGCTGCCCGAGCTGCTCGGCGCCGGCCGGACCGTCCCCACCGGACACCGCGCGATCCTCGCCCCGCTGCGCGGACGGCGGCGGGTGATCGGCGCCGCCGTCTTCCTGCGCGGGACGGAGCGGCCGCCGTTCGAGTCCAACGACCTGCTGGTCGCGGCCCAGCTGGCGACGCACACCGCGCTCGGCATCGACAAGGCCGTGCTGTACGGGCGCGAGGCGTACATCGCCGACGAGCTCCAGCGCACCATGCTGCCCGACTCGCTGCCGCAGCCGACCGGTGTCCGGCTCGCCTCCCGCTATCTGCCGGCCGCCGAGACGGCCCGGGTCGGCGGCGACTGGTACGACGCGATCCCGCTGCCCGGCAGCCGGGTCGCCCTGGTCGTCGGCGACGTCATGGGCCACTCCATGACCTCCGCGGCGATCATGGGCCAGCTGCGCACCACGGCGCAGACCCTGGCCCAGCTCGACCTGCCGCCGCAGGAGGTGCTGCACCACCTCGACGAGCAGGCCCAGCGGCTCGGCAGCGACCGCATGGCGACCTGCCTGTACGCGGTCTACGACCCGGTCGCGCACCGGATCACCATCGCCAACGCCGGGCATCCGCCGCCCGTCCTTCTCCATCTGGGCGGCCGCGCCGAGGTGCTGCGGGTGCCGCCCGGAGCCCCGATCGGGGTCGGCGGGGTGGACTTCGAGGCCGTCGAGCTGGACGCGCCCGCGGGAGCCACGCTGCTGCTGTACACCGACGGCCTGGTCGAATCCCGGCTCCGGGACGTGTGGACCGGGATCGAGCAGCTGCGCGAACGGCTCGCCGCCACCGCCCGGCTGACCGGCCCGGACCACTCGCCGCCACTGGAAGCGCTCTGCGACGACGTGCTGGACATGCTCGGTCCCGGCGACCGCGACGACGACATCGCGCTGCTCGCCGCCCGGTTCGACGGGATCGCGCCGAGCGATGTCGCGTACTGGCACCTGGAACCGGAGGAGACCGCGCCGGGCCGGGCCCGCAGGCTGGCCCGCAGAGCGCTCAGCCGCTGGGGGCTCGACGATCTCTCCGACTCGGTCGAGCTGCTGGTCAGCGAGGTGGTGACCAATGCGGTGCGTTACGCGGAGCGTCCGGTGACGCTGCGGCTGCTGCGCACCGACATCCTGCGCTGCGAGGTCGGCGACGACTCCCCGCAGCTGCCCCGGCAGCGCCGGGCCCGTGACATGGACGAGGGCGGGCGTGGCCTGTTCCTGGTGAACCGGCTGGCCAGGCGGTGGGGGGCGACGCGCCTTTCGACCGGCAAGGTGGTCTGGTTCGAGATGCCGTCCAGGGGCCAGTAGCCGGGCCGGCGAAAGGCGCGGCGAGAGGGTACGGAACGGGCGCGGGGCAGAGCCCTGTACGCACGGTAGCGAAATGTTGCCGACCTCCTGTCGGCGGGTTTGACTTCAGTCGTGAACGAGACGGCCTGACCGAAAACCCCCACCGACGGGAGGACGCTCGTGTCCGAGGAATCGAAGACCAAGAACACCCCGTACACCACGAACAACGCCGGAATCCCGGTGGAGAGCGACGAACATTCGCTCACTGTCGGAGCCGACGGACCGATCCTGCTCCAGGACCACTACCTCATTGAGAAGATGGCCCAGTTCAACCGTGAACGGGTCCCCGAACGAGTGGTTCACGCCAAGGGATCCGGCGCGTACGGCACCTTCAAGGTGACCAATGACGTCAGTCAGTTCACCAAGGCCGACCTGTTCCAGCCGGGAAAGCAGACCGCCATGCTGGCCCGCTTCTCCACCGTCGCCGGTGAGCAGGGCTCCCCCGACACCTGGCGGGACCCCCGCGGATTCGCCCTGAAGTTCTACACCGAGCACGGCAACTACGACATGGTCGGCAACAACACGCCGGTCTTCTTCGTGCGTGACCCGATGAAGTTCCAGGACTTCATCCGCTCGCAGAAGCGGCGCCCGGACAGCGCGGTGCGCGACCACGACATGCAGTGGGACTTCTGGACCCTGTCCCCCGAGTCCGCGCACATGGTGACGTGGCTGATGGGCGACCGGGGCATCCCGAAGACGTACCGCCACATGAACGGCTACAGCTCGCACACCTATATGTGGGTGAACGCGGGCGGCGAGCGGTTCTGGGTGAAGTACCGCTTCAAGACCGACCAGGGCATCGACTACTACACGCAGGACGAGGCCGACCGGATGGCCGGTGTGGACGGCGACGTCCACCGCCGCGACCTGTTCGAGGCGATCAGGCGCGGCGACCACCCGAGCTGGACGCTGTACGTCCAGATCATGCCGTTCGAGGACGCACCGGACTACCGGTTCAACCCGTTCGACCTGACGAAGGTGTGGCCGCACGGCGACTACCCGGAGATCGAGGTCGGCCGGATGACGCTGAACGAGAACCCGGAGGACTTCTTCGTCCACATCGAGCAGGCGTCCTTCGAGCCGTCGAACCTGGTGCCCGGCATCGGTCCGTCGCCCGACAAGATGCTGCTCGGCCGGCTCTTCTCGTACCCCGACACCCACCGGTACCGGATCGGCCCGAACTACGCGCAGCTGCCCCCGAACCGCCCGCGGTTCGGCCGCAACTCGTACGCGAAGGACGGGCCCATGCGGTACGAGCCGTCCCGTACCGGAGCGGTCTACGCGCCGAACTCGTACGGCGGTCCGGCCGCCGACACCGCGCGCTACGGCGACCCGGCGGGCTGGGCGACGGCCGGCGAGATGGTCCACGAGGCGTACAAGCTGCACAGCGAGGACGACGACTGGGGCCAGGCCGGCACGATGGTGCGCAAGGTCCTGGACGACGCGGCCCGCGACCGGCTGGTGTCGAACATTTCCGGCCATCTCCTCGACGGGGTGAGCGCCCCGGTCCTGGAGCGCGCGCTGCAGTACTGGCGCAACGTGGACAAGGACCTCGGCGACCGGATCGCCAAGAAGGTCAACGGCGGCTGACACCGCCGGCAGATACGGGAAAGGGCTCAGGGGCGGTGCCGGCCGGCACCGCCCCTGAGCCCTTGTGCACACCGCCCGCTCAGGCGCTCAGCGCGCGGGAGGGGCGTTGTCGGCGATGTTGTTCTCGTTGCCGTCCCCCGGCTTGCCGGGAACCCCGCCGCCCGGCGGCTCCGGGGACTGGCTCGTCGGCACGTCCGGCGACTGGGACGTCGACGGCACGTCCGGCGACTGGGAGGTCGACGGCACGTCGGGCGACCGGGTCGCGCTCTGCGAGGGCTTGTCCGGCGACTTGGACGGGGTGGTGTCGCTGCTCGCCGACTGCGAGGGGGTCGTCGACGGCGAGGACGGCACGGTGACCTCGCCGCGCTCGACGTCCTCCAGGTCGAACTGCGCGGTGGACCCGCCGCCCAGCGCGCCGAGGGTGTAGTCCGCCCAGATCTCCGCCGGGAAGCCGCCACCGTTGGCCCGGCCGGAGTTGGCGGTGCCGGTCAGGCTGACCTGGCCGCCGCCCTCCTTGGGCGATTCGCCGAAGAGCGCGACGACGGTGGTGAGCTCCGGGGTGTAGGCCGCGAACCAGGCCGACTTGTTGTTCTCCGACGTACCCGTCTTGCCGGCCGCCTCGTACGCCGAGGTGTTGGCCGCCCGGCCGGAGCCCGCGTCCACCACACCGGTCAGGACGGAGGTCACGGTGTCGGCGGACTTGCGGCTGATCACCTGGCTGCCGATGCCCTCGACCGGCTCGACCGTCCGCTCACGGTGCTTGGCCGACTTCACGATGAAGGGGGTGACCTTCTTGCCGTGGTTGTCGAGCGTGGCGTACGCGCCCGCCATGTCCCAGGTCGAGGCGTTCATGGTGCCGAGCGTGATGGCGGGGCGCTCGGGGAAGTTCTTGTCCGGTACGCCGAGAGCCAGGGCGGTCTTCTTCACCGCGGGCGGACCGACGTCGACGACCATCTGCGCGAAGGCCGAGTTGATCGACGCGTTCATCGCCTTCTGCACGGTGACGCTGCCGTAGCTCTGGTTGTCCTCGTTCTCCGGGGCGAACGGGGTGTCGCTGCCCACCACGGGCCGCTTGCTGGTGCCGTCGTAGCGGGTGTTGACGCCGATCAGGTCGCCGTTCTGGGTCTTCGACTCGTTCTCCAGCGCGGAGGCGAGCACCAGCGGCTTGAAGGTGGAGGCCGGCTGGTAGTCCCGGCGGGTGGCGTTGGAGAAGTAGTGCTGGGTGTAGCCCACCCCGCCGTACATCGCGACGACGGCTCCGGTCTTCGGGTCGACGGAGGTGGCGCCCGCCTGGACGGTCGCGTCGACCTTGTTGTTCTTGCGGTCCAGCTTGGACTCCAGCTGGCGGTCGACGGACTGCTCCAGCTGCTTCTGCCGCTTCTTGTCGATGTTGAGCGTGAAGGTCCAGCCGCCGGCCTGTCGCATCTCCGCGGTGATGCCCTGCTTCTCCAGCTCCTGGTTGGCCGCCTCGACGAGGTATCCGGTCTGGCCCTCCATGCCCTTGGCGGGCTTGGGCTTGTCCGGGTACGGGAAGGTGAGCTTGTCGCGCTCGGACTTGTCGAGCCAGTGCATCTCGACCATGTTGTCCAGCGTGTAGGCCCAGCGGTCCTTGACCAGCTTCTTGCCGGTTTCGCTTGCGGTCGCCCAGTCGTACTGGCTGGGGGCCTGGAGCACGGAGGCCAGGTAGGCGCCCTGGTTGACGCTGAGGTCCTTGGCGTCGACCCCGTAGTAGGCCTGTGCGGCGGCCTGGATGCCGCTCGCGCCCCGCCCGTAGTAGCTGGTGTTGATGTACCCGGCGAGGATGTAGTCCTTGCCCTTCTTGTTCTCGATCTTGAGCGAGATCACCAGCTCTTTGAGCTTCCGGCTGATCGTCGGGTCCTGCGTCAGGTAGTAGTTCTTGACGTACTGCTGGGTGATGGTCGAGCCACCCTGCTTGCCCTTGCCGCTGAGGGTGTTGATCAGGCCGCGCGCGGTGCCCTTCAGGTCGACGCCCTTGTCGTCGTAGAACGACTTGTTCTCGGCGGCGACGAAGGTGTGCTGCACCTCCTTGGGCACCTCTGCCAGATCCACGATCTGGCGGTTGACCCCCTGGCCGGTCCGGGTCAGCAGTGTCCCGTCGCTGTACTGGTAGACGTTGCTCTGCCGCTCGGCCAGGGCGTTGGCCTTCGGGATGTCCACGTACATGTAGAGCGCGACGAAGGCGCCCATGATCAGCAGGCAGAGTCCGAAGAAGGCGCCCAGCATCTTCTTCCAGGTGAAGAGTCTGCGTATGCCGCCGCTCTTCGCGGCCCGCCGCGCTCCGCGCCGCTGCGCTCGTCGCGCATCCGCTCGACCCATCGCTGTGTTGCTCCCGTTTCTCTGCTCGACCAGACAGCTCAGCCCAGCCAGCTAACACCTTCGGCAAGGACAAAAAGCGAGCGTTGCGGTCTTTTACGGACGTGACAATCAGCACCCGCTCTCAAGGGAACCGACTCATGAAGGGTGCCCAAGGTTGCGAACACAGGTAATGTGTAATCACATTGATAGCACCGAGTCAGTCTTTCGAAACGGGGGATCCCATGTCCGACCATGACAATCCGCGCGCCGCGACCACCCTTGCCGCAGACCTCACGCCCGACGCACCACAGATGCCCGAACCGCAGGTGAGAGAGGTGACGGCGCACAGCATTCCCGGCGGTCTCGGCCTGCTGCTGACCGTGGTCGGCGTGATCGCCGGCATCGGCCTCGCGATCATCGGGGGCGTCGTCGGCTCGAACGGCAACAACGGACTGGGTATCCCGGTCTGCATCTTCGGGGTGCTGCTCGTCATCGTCTCGTTCTTCTGCATGACGGGTGTGAAGATGGTCGCACCGGGCGAGGCCCGGGTGATCCAGCTCTTCGGCCGGTACGTCGGCACGATCCGCACCGACGGGCTCCGCTGGATCAACCCGCTCACCAGCAGCCGGAAGATCTCCACCCGGGTCCGCAACCACGAGACCGCGGTCCTCAAGGTCAACGACGCCTACGGCAACCCGATCGAGCTGGCCGCGATCGTGGTCTGGAAGGTCGAGGACACCGCGCAGGCGCTCTTCGAGGTCGACGACTTCCTGGAGTTCGTCGCCACCCAGACCGAGGCGGCCGTCCGGCACATCGCGATCGAGTACCCGTACGACGCCCACGACGAGGGCGGCCTCTCGCTGCGCGGCAACGCCGAGGAGATCACCGAGAAGCTGGCCGTGGAGCTCACCGCCCGGGTGCAGGCCGCCGGTGTGCGGATCATCGAGTCCCGCTTCAGCCACCTCGCGTACGCCCCCGAGATCGCCTCCGCGATGCTCCAGCGCCAGCAGGCCGGCGCGGTGGTCGCGGCCCGGCAGCAGATCGTCGAGGGCGCGGTCGGCATGGTCGAGATGGCGCTCACCCGGATCGCCGAGCAGGACATCGTCGAGCTCGACGCGGAGCGCAAGGCGTCCATGGTCAGCAATCTGATGGTGGTGCTGTGCGGTGACCGAGCGGCGCAGCCGGTCCTGAACACGGGCACTCTTTACCAGTGACCGAACAGACTCCGCCGGCCCGCAGGACCCCGCCGCAGCGCAAGCAGATGCTGCTGCGGCTGGATCCCGCGGTGCACGACGCGCTGGCCCGCTGGGCCTCCGACGAGCTGCGCAGCGCGAACGCCCAGATCGAGTTCCTGCTGCGCAGGGCGCTGGCGGAGGCGGGTCGCCTGCCCGGCTCGGCGGGTCCGATCCCCCGCCGGGGACGGCCCCCGAAGAACGCGCCGGGCCCGCCCGGCGCCTGAGGTCCAGGGTTGCGGAGGCCGGGGCTCCGGGGACGGAGCCCCGGTATACACCGCAGGTATACACGCCGTGTACAGTGCTCGGCATGTCAATCGGTCACACCCTGCTCGGACTCCTGGAGTCCGGCCCCCGCCACGGCTACGACCTCAAGCGCGCGTTCGACGAGAAGTTCGGCCACGACCGCCCGCTGCACTACGGACAGGTCTACTCGACCATGTCCCGGCTGCTCAAGAACGGCCTCGTCGAGGTCGACGGCGTCGAGAGCGGCGGCGGACCGGAGCGCAAGCGGTACGCCATCACCGAGGCCGGGATCACCGATGTCGGCGCCTGGCTCGCGCAGCCGGAGAAGCCCGAGCCGTACCTCCAGTCGACGCTCTACACCAAGGTCGTACTGGCCCTGCTCACCGGCCGCAGCGCCGAGGCCCTGCTGGACACCCAGCGCACCGAGCACCTGCGCCTGATGCGCATTCTCACCGACCGCAAGCGCAAGGGCGACCTCGCCGATCAGCTGATCTGCGACCACGCCCTCTTCCACCTCGAAGCCGATCTCCGCTGGCTGGAACTGACCGCCGCGCGGCTCGACCGGCTCGCCGCGGAGGTGGGCGCATGATCCCCGCCGGCTCCCTGCTCAGCGCCGACGGCCTGCACAAGGCGTACGGCCGGACGCCCGCGCTCGACGGCGCGTCCTTCTCCATCCACCCCGGCGAGGTCGTCGCCGTGATGGGCCCCTCCGGCTCCGGCAAGTCGACCCTGCTGCACTGCCTCGCCGGCATCGTCACCCCCGACCGGGGCACGATCACCTACGCGGGCCGCGAGCTCTCCGCGATGTCGGACGCCGAGCGCAGCGCCCTGCGCCGTACCGAGTTCGGCTTCGTCTTCCAGTTCGGCCAGCTCGTCCCGGAGCTGACCTGTGTGGAGAACGTCGCCCTGCCGATCCGGCTCAACGGCGCCAAGCGCAAGGACGCCGAGCGCACCGCCCGCCACTGGCTGGAGCGCCTGGAGGTCGAGGACGTCGGTGCCAAGCGTCCCGGCGAGGTCTCCGGCGGGCAGGGACAGCGCGTCGCCGTGGCCCGCGCGCTGGCCGCCTCGCCCAAGGTGATCTTCGCCGACGAGCCGACCGGCGCCCTGGACTCCCTCAACGGCGAACGGGTCATGGAGCTGCTGACCGAGGCGGCCCGGTCCACCAACGTCGCCGTGGTCCTGGTGACCCACGAGGCCCGGGTCGCCGCATACTCCGACCGTGACGTCACCGTGCGCGACGGCCGGACCCGCGACCTGGAGCACACCGCATGACCCTGCTCGACCGCAAGAAGGCGCCGGCCCCGGCCCCGCTCCGGCCCGCCGGACCCACCGGTCTCGCTGCCTGGTGCCGCGACCTCGGCCTCGGCATCCGGCTCGCCGCGGGCGGCGGACGCGAGGGCTGGATCCGCACCACGCTGACCGCCGTCGGCGTCGGCCTCGGGGTGGCGCTGCTGCTGACCGCCGCCTCCGTACCGCATCTGCTGGAGGAGCGTTCCGCGCGCGAACAGGCCCGTGTCGAGGGCCGCGTCCCCGGCGGGCCCGACGCACAGGCCAAGAAGTCCGACACCTCGGTGCTCCGGATCAGCAGGGAGACCGAGTACCGCGGCCGCGTCGTCGACGGCTATCTGATGCGCGCGGACGGTACGCACCCGGTCCTCCCGCCGGGCGTCGCGCGCTTCCCCGGCGCGGACGAGATGACGGTCTCCCCCGCGCTGAAGAAGCTGCTGGACTCCCCGGAGGGCCGCCTCCTCAAGGAGCGGGTGCCGTACCGGATCACCGGCACGATCGCCGACTCCGGCCTGGTCTCGCCCGGGGACCTGCTCTTCTACGCGGGCAGCGACACCCTGACGTCCGCCGAGGGCGGTCACCGGATCGCCGGCTACGGCAACCCGGAAGGCGGCAAGGAGATGCCGCCCATCCTGATCGTGCTGATCATCATGATCTGCGTGGTGCTGCTGGTGCCGGTCGCGATCTTCATCGCGACGGCGGTGCGGTTCGGCGGCGACCGTCGCGACCGCAGGCTCGCCGCGCTGCGCCTGGTCGGCACTGACACCCGGATGACCCGCCGGATCGCGGCGGGCGAGGCGCTGTTCGGGGCGATCCTCGGCCTGCTGATCGGTGGGGCGCTCTTCCTGGTGGGGCGTGGCTTCGTCGGTCACATCGAGATCTGGGACGTCAGCGTCTTCCCGTCCGACCTGGTGCCCTCCGCCGCGCTGACGGCGCTGGTCGCCCTCTCCGTCCCGGCGGCGGCGGTGCTGGTCACGCTGGCCGCCATGCGCTCGGTGGTGATCGAACCGCTCGGCGTCGTGCGGGGCGGCCGCAGCCGCAGGCGCCGGTTCTGGTGGCGGCTGCTGATGCCGGTCGCGGGCCTGGTGGTGCTCCTGCTGAGCGACAAGGTCGAGCCGTACGCCACGGTCAACCCGTACCCGATCGCGGGCGGTGCCGTGCTGGTCCTGGTCGGGCTCGCGCTGCTGCTGCCGTGGCTGGTCGAGGCGTGCGTCAACCGGCTGCACGGCGGTCCGGTGCCCTGGCAGCTGGCCACCCGCAGGCTCCAGCTGAGCAGCAGCGCTGCCTCCCGCGCGGTCAGCGGAATCACCGTCGCGGTCGCGGGCGCGGTGGCGCTGCAGATGCTGTTCGCCGCGGTGGGCGACGAGTTCAACCGGCTGACCGGGCAGGACCCCTCGCGGGCCCAGTTCTACACGTTCTCCGAGAAGGTCGACCCGGATGCGGCCACCCGGAGCATCAAGGAGTTCAAGGCCACCAAGGGAGTGACGGCCGTCATCGGCAAGGTCGAGGTGTACGTCACCCGGCCCGGCAAGTACACCGAGGACGAGGTCCAGCCGACCACCAGCCTCATCGTCGGCGACTGCGGAACCCTGCGCGAACTGGCCCGGATCGACTCCTGCACCGACGGCGACACCTTTGTGGTCCACCCCAGGAACGACAAGGAGTTGTCCCGCTGGGTGGACAAGACGGCACGCAAGGGCAAGGAGGTCGAGATCGACCCGGGCGCCGGCCGGAAGCCGATGCGGTGGACGCTGCCCGCCGACTCCCGGACGGTCGTCGCCCGCCACGATCCGCTGGGCGAGGACTCCTGGGGAATCATGGCCACCACCGGCGCGGTCGACCCGAGCAAGCTGCCGGGCGCGATGACCCAGACGCAGATCCGGGTCGACGAGAGCGTCACGGACGTCGCGGAGTACGTACGGAACACCGCGGCCCGGATCGATCCCGGGATGCGGGTGGCGACCCTCAAGTCGGTGGCCCGTGACGAGAAGTACGCCAGCGTGCAGCGCGGCCTCCAGGTCGGCGCGACGGCGACGCTGCTGCTGATCGCCGCCGCGATGCTGGTCTCGCAGCTGGAGCAGCTGCGCGAACGCAAGCGCCTGCTGTCGGTGCTGGTCGCCTTCGGCACCCGGCGCTCCACCCTCGCCTGGTCGGTGCTCTGGCAGACCGCCGTACCGGTGGTCATCGGGCTGGTGGTGGCCGTGGCGGGCGGACTCGGTCTGGGTGCGGCACTGATCGCCATGCTCGACAAGGAGGTCACCGACTGGTGGCTGTTCCTGCCGATGACCGGCGCGGGCGCGGCACTGATCCTGCTGGTCACCCTGGTGTCGCTGCCACCGCTGTGGCGCATGATGCGCCCGGACGGCCTGCGCACGGAGTGACGGAGCGAGGGGGCGAGGGGGTGCGGTCCTGCGGGAGCGCACCCCCTCAGTCGTTCTGCCGGCCGTCCGCCACCCGTACCGGCAGCACCCGCATCGCCTCCCGCAGCGCCGCCGCGAACTCCTCGAACTCCTCGTGCCGCGCCGCCCCGGTCCGCATCCCCAGCGCCACCCGCCTCGACGGGGCCGGCTCCGCGAAGTACCCGGTGGCCAGCGCCTCGTTGCGGCCGGTCTCCACCGTCACCGCGGTGCGCGGCAGCAGCGTCACGCCGAGCCCGCCGGCGACGAGCTGAACCAGGGTGGAGAGCCCGGCCGCGGTCGTGGTGACCGGCGCGCCCTCCGTGCGTCCCGCCTCCCGGCAGATGTCCAGGGCCTGGTCGCGCAGGCAGTGCCCCTCGTCGAGCAGCAGCAGCGGCAGCTCGCGCAGCGCCTCGCGCGGGATGTCGGCGCGCCCGCCCAGCCAGTGGTCCTGCTCCATCACCAGCACGAAGTCCTCGTCGAAGAGCGGGAGTTCGGTGACCCCCGGCACGCCGAGCGGCACGGCGAGCAGCAGCAGGTCCAGCCGCCCCGCGGCCAGCCCCTCCAGCAGTGAGGAGGTCTGCTCCTCGTGCACCTGGAGGTCGAGCTCCGGGTAGCGCTCGTGGACCAGCCGCAGCACCGTCGGCAGCAGATACGGGGCGACGGTCGGGATCACGCCGAGCCTGAGCACCCCGGTGAACGGCGCCCGGACCGCCTCGGCCTCCTCCATCAGCTCACCGACGGCCTCCAGCACCGCCCGCGCCCGCACCGCGAGCCGCTCCCCGGCCGGCGAGAGCAGCACCTTGCGCGTCGTACGCTCGATGAGCTGGACACCCAGTGCCTCCTCCAGCGCCGAGACGGCCCCGGACAGCGCCGGCTGACTCATCCCGATTGCTGCCGCGGCGTCCCTGAAGTGCAGATGTTCGGCGACGGCCACGAAGGCGCGAAGCTGCGACAAGCTGGGTTGTTTGGGCCGACCGCCCTGATTGCCCTGGGCCACTGATAGGCACCTCCGATCATCACGACCGAGTGTAGCTATTTCCGTGATCAATGCACTCTGTGCCAAGGTGGACTCCGTCCAACCCTCAGGAAATCCCCCAAAAGGGAATTCCAACGCTACAAGGAGAGCGCGTGCTCACTGTCGGTGACAAGTTCCCCGAGTTCGACCTGACTGCTTGTGTCTCGCTGGAGAGCGGCAAGGAGTTCGAGCAGATCAACCACAAGACCTACGAGGGCAAGTGGAAGATCGTCTTCGCGTGGCCGAAGGACTTCACCTTCGTGTGCCCCACCGAGATCGCCGCCTTCGGCAAGCTGAACGAAGAGTTCGCCGACCGTGACGCCCAGATCCTCGGCTTCTCCGGCGACTCCGAGTTCGTGCACCACGCCTGGCGCAAGGACCACCCGGACCTGACCGACCTGCCGTTCCCGATGATGGCCGACTCGAAGCACGAGCTCATGCGTGACCTCGGCATCGAGGGCGAGGACGGCTTCGCCCAGCGCGCCGTCTTCATCGTCGACCAGAACAACGAGATCCAGTTCACGATGGTGACCGCCGGTTCCGTGGGCCGTAACCCCAAGGAGGTCCTGCGGGTCCTGGACGCCCTGCAGACCGACGAGCTGTGCCCGTGCAACTGGACCAAGGGCGAGAACACCCTCGACCCGGTCGCGCTCCTCTCGGGCGAGTGAGCTGACAGCGACATGGCACTCGACGAACTGAAGGCCGCCGTTCCGGACTTCGCCAAGGACCTGAAGCTGAACCTCGGCTCGGTCATCGGCAACAGCGAGCTCCCGCAGCAGCAGCTGTGGGGCACCGTCCTGGCCTGCGCGATCGCCTCGCGCTCGCCGAAGGTGCTGCGCGAGCTGGAGCCGGAGGCGAAGGCCAACCTCTCCGCGGAGGCGTACACCGCCGCGAAGTCGGCCGCCGCCATCATGGCGATGAACAACGTCTTCTACCGGACCCGGCACCTGCTGTCGGACCCCGAGTACGGGACGCTCCGCGCGGGTCTGCGGATGAACGTCATCGGCAAGCCCGGCGTGGAGAAGATCGACTTCGAGCTGTGGTCGCTCGCCGTCTCCGCGATCAACGGCTGCGGCCAGTGCCTGGACTCCCACGAGCAGGTGCTGCGCAAGGCCGGCGTGGACCGTGAGACCATTCAGGAAGCCGTCAAGATCGCCTCGGTGATCCAGGCGGTCGGCGTGACCCTCGATGCCGAGGCCGTGCTCGCCGAGTAGGACCAGCGGTACCCCCTGTACGAGAAGGGCCCCGTGGACGACCGACCGTCCCCGGGGCCCTTCTCCCTTTGCGCCCGTGGGCCTAGGAACTGCCCTTCGTACCGCCGCCGGCGCCGTCCTCGCCGTCGCCCCGGCCGCCGTCCTCGGGCGGTGAGCCCGGCGCGGGGGTCGGAGCGACATCGACCGCGGTCGCCCCGCGCGGGGACGGCGCGTATCTCAGCGCCTGTTCCTGCCCGTACGTCCGCAGATAGCCGACCACCGTGTTGGTGACCGCGACCAGCGGCACCGCGACGACCGCGCCGCCGATGCCCGCGATCATGCCGCCCGCGGCGACCGAGAGGACGACGGCGAGCGGATGCACCCGCACCGCGCGCCCCAGGATGAAGGGCTGGAGCACATGGCCCTCGATCTGCTGCACGGCCAGGACCACCGCCAGCACCATCAGGGCGGTGAACACCCCCTCGGTGACCAGCGCCACGACCACCGCCAGCGCCCCGGAGATCACGGCGCCGACCAGCGGGATGAAGGCGAAGAGGAAGATGAAGACGGCCAGCGGCACCGCCATCGGCACATCGAGGAAGAAGATCCCGAGCCCGATGAAGATCGCGTCGATCAGCGCCACTATGACGGTGCCCCGCACATAGGCGGTCAGCGTCCGCCAGGCGCGCGGACCGGCGCCCGCGACCCCCGGCCGGGCCTGGGCCGGCACCAGCTTCAGCACCCAGTGCCAGATGCGCCTTCCGTCGTACAGCAGGAAGAGCGTCGAGAACATCGCCAGCAGTATCCCGGTGAGGACCTCCACCATCACGGTGACGCCCTCCAGTCCCGCGGAGGTGATCTGCTCGGTGTTGGTGCCGATGGTGTCGCTGAGGTTCTTCGCGATGTCGTTGATCTGCTGCTCGGTGACATGGAAGGGGCTGTCGAGCAGCCAGTGCTTCAACTCCTCGATACCGTCCCGCACCTTGTCGGAGAGGGTGTCGATGTTGTCCATGACCTGCCAGACCACGAACCAGCCGACCAGGCCCATGATGACGAAGCCCAGGACCGCCGTGACGGCGGTGGCCAGGCCGCGCGGCAGCCCGTAGCCGCGCAGCCGGGCGACGGTCGGCTGGAGCATCGCGGTGACGAGCAGCGCGGCGACGAACGCCAGCACCACCAGCTGTACGGCGCTGATGACCCGCATCAGCACCCAGAGGGTGCCCGCCAGGACCAGCAGCCGCCAGCCCGCCTCGGCCGCGACGCGCATCCCCCAGGGAATCGCCGCGACCGGATCGGGCCGGGCGGCGACGGAGGGGGCGTACGAGGGCGGCGGCGGCACGTGTTCGGCCGCGGCACCGCGCTGCTCGCCCGCGTCGCGCACCGCCGGGGCCGGAACGTCCGCGGCGGGTGCGGGCACGTCCCCGGCCGACGAGGCGTCACCGGCCCCGGGCAGCCCGGTCCGCCCGGCGTTGTGCCCGGCGGCCTCGTCCCTGCGCTGCTCCAGCCGGTCGCCCAGCTCGGTCAGTTCGGCACCCAGCCGGCCGAGCCACCCCGGAAGTTTCGACATGATCGTTCCTCTTCCCCCAGTCTTCTCTCCCCACCGCTCCCCCACTGGACGGTTCGGACCGACCGTACACGCGCGGAGCCCCCCACCGTAGGACGGTGGGGGGCTCCGCGCGAGAGGAACGCGAACCTCGGGAGATTCCGGGTTCTAGTACCAGTGGTTGGCCTGCCAGAAGGACCAGGCGGCGCACGGGCTGCCGTAGCGGCCGCTGTTCATGTAGTTGAGGCCCCACTTGATCTGCGTGGCCGGGTTGGTCATCCAGTCGGCCCCGGCCGAGGCCATCTTCGAGCCGGGGAGCGCCTGGACGAGACCGTAGGCACCGGAGGACGGGTTGCTCGCCCGGTAGTTCCAGCTCGACTCGACGTTCACGATGTTGCTGAAGCACTGGAACTGGTCGGCGGGCACGATCTGACGCGCCATCGCCTGGATCTCGGCGACGGTGTACGAGCCCTTCGCCGCGAAGGAGGAGGCGCTGCGGACCGAAGAACGGCTGGCGCGCTCGGCCTCGTCCTTCTTCTTCTTCTCCAGGCGCTCCTTCTCCAGCTTGTCCTCGGCCGCCGCCTTCTTCGACTTGGCGTCCTTGGCAGCCTGGATACGGGCCGCTTCCTCCACGGACTTCTTCGCGGCGGCATCGGCCGCGGAGGCCTGGGCGTCGGCCTGCTGCGTCAGCGAGGCGGTCTGCACCTGGGCCTGCTGGCCCGCGGGGATGTCTGCGAGCAGCGTGGTGTCGGCTGCGGTCGCCTCGAAGTTGTTGTCGTCGACAGCAGGGGTGCTGCCCGATGCAACGCCTACGACGGCGCCAACGGTGGTCACGGCAGTGGCAGATGCCACGGCGAACCCCCGGACCGAGATCCGGCTCACACGGTGTCCTTCCAGCATCGCCCGCTTAGGTGACCTCGCGGACGCAATCGTGCCCCTGACGCTGGCCTCCCTACTGCCTGGGTCACGGGAGGCACGGGCCCGGTGGGCGACTCCCCGGAAGGAGCGCCGCGTGGTGCTCGCGGGCGGCATACGGACGGCGATTGTTGAGTTGTGTGGTGCGTGGCACCTGTGGAGGTGCGGGTGTGCCGTATGCGGGGCCTGACGGAAGCAAGACTCTGCCGGAACGGCACACCGGTAAGCAATTCTCCGTTGCGTGTGAAAGCTCACACCTCGTTTGGAGCAAGTGATTTACGGAAATGGTGCCGCAGCACGGTGCCGCCCGGCTAAGCTGCTTCGCTCGCCGGGCGGCACCAACTGTCGTATCCCGTATCAGATCTGGCCTTCCTCCAGCATTTCGGTCACCAGCGCGGCGATCTGCGAGCGTTCGGAGCGGGCGAGGGTGACGTGCGCGAAGAGCGGATGGCCCTTCAGCTTCTCGACCACGGCGACGACTCCGTCGTACCGGCCGACCCTGAGGTTGTCCCGCTGGGCCACGTCATGCGTGAGCACCACCCGGGAATTCGCCCCGATCCGGGACAGCACGGTCAGCAGTACGTTCCGTTCGAGCGACTGCGCCTCGTCGACGATCACGAAGGCGTCGTGCAGCGAGCGGCCCCGGATGTGGGTGAGCGGCAGGATCTCCAGCATCCCGCGCCCCAGCACCTCTTCGATGATCTCGCGCCCGGCCACCGCCGAGAGCGTGTCGAAGACGGCCTGCGCCCAGGGGCTCATCTTCTCGGCCTCGGTGCCGGGGAGATAGCCCAGTTCCTGCCCGCCGACCGCGTACAGCGGGCGGAAGACCATCACCTTCTGGTGCTGCCTGCGCTCCAGGACGGCTTCGAGGCCGGCGCAGAGCGCCAGCGCCGACTTGCCGGTGCCGGCCCGGCCGCCCAGCGACACGATGCCGACGTCCTGGTCGAGGAGCAGATCGAGGGCGATGCGCTGTTCGGCGCTGCGGCCGTGGATGCCGAAGGCCTCCCGGTCGCCGCGGACCAGACGCACGTTGCCCTCGGCGGTGACCCGGCCGAGCGCCTTGCCGCGCTCGGACTGGAGGACCAGTCCGGTGTGCACGGGCAGTTCGGCGGCCTCGGGTACGTACAGCGTCTCCTCTCCGTAGAGCAGATCGACCTGCTCGCCGGAGAGCGGGACCTCCGACATGCCGGTCCAGCCGGAGTCGGTGATGGCGAGTTCGGCGCGGTACTCCTCGGCGAGGAGGCCGACCGAGGACGCCTTGATACGCAGGGGCAGGTCCTTGGAGACGACGGTGACGTCGTACCCCTCGGCCTGGAGATTGCGCGCGACCGCGAGAATCCGTGAGTCGTTGTCCCCCAACCGGTAGCCGGCCGGCAGTACGCCGGGGTCGGAGTGGTTGAGTTCGACGCGCAGCGTCCCGCCCAGATCCCCCAGCGGGATCGGGGCGTCCAGCCGGCCGTGGCGGACCCGGAAGTCGTCCAGCAGGCGCAGGGCCTGCCGGGCGAAGTAGCCGAGCTCCGGATGGTGCCGTTTGGCCTCCAGTTCCGTGACCACGACGATCGGGAGCACCACTTCGTGCTCGTCGAACCGGGCCATGGCGTTGGGATCGGCCAGCAGGACGCTGGTGTCGAGAACGTAGGTGCGCCTGTCGGACATGCGGCGCTTTGTGCTGGTCACCACGGAAGGACGTACCCCCTCGGACGAGGTTGGGGTGCGACGGTGTCGCGGAGCATCCCAATGGGAGAGGACGGGCCGGGTTCGGGCCCCGAAGCACGGGCCGGGTACCGGCCCTCCGCGTCGGCCGCGTTGTTCGTACGGTCCTTCGTGTGCAAAGGGCCTCCCGGGCGAGCGGACTCCATGCCGCTCACTTGGACACGACGTCCGCCTGGTTTTTGACCGGACGTCGACCTGTCAGGGGTATTCCCTCGAACACGCGAAGCCATGCCGACCTGGGCGTGCGGGGTGAGCTGGGAGTTGTGCCCCGGACACGTGGGGTCGGGCGCATCGCCCGCGCGGTTCCGTCCTGGAGCGCCGGACGGGCCGGAAATGCCGGACGGGCCGGAGGTGCCAGGGGGCCGGAAATGCCGGTGCCGGAGATGCCGGCCGGGCCGGGGACGGCCGTCCGGCGGAGGGTCAGCCGCCGTAGCGGCGGCCGCGGGCCGCGTAGTCGCGCAGTGCGCGGAGGAAGTCGACCTTGCGGAAGGCCGGCCAGAAGACCTCGCAGAAGTAGTACTCGGAGTGCGCGGTCTGCCAGAGCATGAAGCCGGACAGCCGCTGCTCGCCGCTGGTGCGGATGACGAGGTCCGGGTCGGGCTGGCCCCGGGTGTAGAGGTGCTCGGAGATCAGGTCGGTGGAGACGATCTCCGCCAGGTCCTCGAACGAGGTCCCCTTGGCGGAGTGGTCCAGCAGCAGCGAGCGGACCGCGTCGGCGATCTCCTGCCGGCCGCCGTAGCCGACGGCGACATTGACCAGTATTCCGTCCACGTCGACCGTGGCCTGCTCGGCCTCCTTGAGCACCGTCTGGGTGTGGGCGGGCAGCAGGTCGAGGGTGCCGACGTGGTGGACCCGCCAGCGGCCGTCGGCCGCGAGGTCGCGCACGGTGTTCTCGATGATCCCGAGCAGGGGTGTCAGCTCGGACGCGGGCCGGTCGAAGTTGTCCGTGGAGAGCAGCCAGAGCGTGACGACTTCCACATCCGTCTCGCTGCACCAGCCGAGAAGTTCCTTGATCTTGTCCGCGCCGGCCTGGTGGCCCTGCGCGGCCGTGCCGCCGGACGCCTTCGCCCAGCGCCGGTTGCCGTCGAGGATGACACCGATGTGCTTGGGCACCTGGGTGTGGTCGAGGCGGGCGTCCACCCGGCGCGCGTAGAGCCCGTACACCAGGTCGCGCAAGTTCACTGAGTTCACCTCTCGGTTCCGTGCGGGCCCGCCCGCCCCTTTTCCCGGGGTCCGGGGTCGTCCCCCTGGGGATCGCCGCACGGGTCCGCAGAGTCCGTTGCCCCGCCGTGCCGTGGCAGTCCCCGAAGCCGCCACATTACTGCTCGGGCGGCGTACCGGCCCAACCCGGCCTGTCACAAGTCCGTGATAAGGAGAGAAACGTGACTGATTCTCCTCTCTCCTACCAGGCCGCCCCATCGCGCTACGACTCGATGGAGTACCGCCGCACCGGCCGCAGCGGCCTCAAGCTCCCCGCCGTCTCCCTCGGCCTCTGGCACAACTTCGGTGACGACCGCACGCTGGACTCCCAGCGGGCGATCCTGCGCCGCGCCTTCGATCTCGGCGTGACCCACTTCGACCTGGCCAACAACTACGGGCCGCCGCCCGGCTCCGCCGAGCTCAATTTCGGCAAGCTCTTCCGCCAGGACTTCGCCCCGTACCGGGACGAGCTGATCATCTCCACCAAGGCCGGGTACGAGATGCACCCCGGCCCGTACGGCGAGTGGGGTTCCCGCAAGTACCTGCTGTCGTCGCTGGACGCCTCGCTGAAGCGGATGGGGCTGGAGTACGTCGACATCTTCTACTCCCACCGCTTCGACCCGGAGACCCCGCTGGAGGAGACGATGGGGGCGCTGGCCTCCGCCGTCCGGCAGGGCAAGGCGCTGTACGCGGGGGTGTCCTCGTACAACGCGGAGCAGACCGCCGAGGCGGCCGGGCTGCTCAAGGAGATGGGTGTGCCGGCGCTGATCCACCAGCCGTCCTACTCGATGATCAACCGCTGGATCGAGGACGACGACCTGCTCGACACCCTGGAGACGGCCGGCATGGGCTGCATCTCCTTCGTGCCGCTCGCACAGGGGCTGCTCACCGGCAAGTACCTGACGGGCATCCCGGAGGGGTCCCGCGCCACCCAGGGCAAGTCGCTGGATCCCGGTCTGCTCTCGGACGAGGTGGTGCGCCGGCTGAACGGGCTGAACGACATCGCCCGACGACGCGGTCAGTCGCTCGCCCAGCTGGCGCTCTCCTGGGTGCTGCGCGACAGCCGGATGACCTCCGCGCTGATCGGTGCGTCGAGCGTGAAGCAGCTGGAGGAGAATGTCGCTGCGCTGGCCGGACAGCCGCTGTCCGCCGAGGAGTTGACGGAGATCGACGCCTTCGCCGTGGACACCGCGGGCACCAACATCTGGGCCGGACGGAGCTGACGGGACGGGCGGCCCCGCGGGGCGCCGCGGTCCGGCACCGCGGTCCGGCGCCGTGGTCCGGACAAAAAACGGGCCGGTCCGTGGGGGGGGATACGGACCGGCCCGAGGGGGGGTTTCCACCATAACCCTTCGTAAGTGATGCTGGGCGCCACGCCACTCCACAATCACTCTCCGGATTCACCGGACTCCGTTGCGCGCATCACCGGGTTGACGTCTCAGTGCCCGCCGACCGGCTTCACACAGCCGGTTCCTTCGAGGTATTTGCCGTGCGCCTCGGCCGTGACCAGGCCGTTGACCACGCCGTCCAGCGAGCCCTCGACGCAGATGGCGCCGAGGTCGAGCACGAAGGTGTTGCGGTGCGGACCGAAGGTGCCGGTGGTGACGGCGCCGGAGCTGTAGCCCAGTCCGGTGAGGGCCGCCCGGATCCGGGGCTCGGTGGCCCTGCGGCTCTCCGCGATCCCGGCCAGACCCGCCTTGACCCTCGCCACCTCGGCGTCCGCCTCGGCCCGGTCGGCCGGGGAGAGTTCGGCGGTGGACTGGAAGGCGTGGTTCTCCCGGTACTTCGAGGCGTCGCTGCCGTCGACCGAGGAGTCGCCCCGGACCGGCGGGCCGCCGTCCGTGCCGGGAGCCGCGTCCGCGGCGCCGGTACCGGCGTGCTCGGTGCCGCAGCCGGCCAGTACGGGGGCGAGGGCGAGTGCCGCCGCTGCGGCGAGTGTCCGGGCCGTGCGTCTCGCAGAGGTCATGCGCCGAGTATGGGACAGGACCTGACCTGATGGGCCGGTAGTTTCCCCGTCATGACGAGCCGAACCACAACCGTGACCTGGACCGCCGCGAACGCCCGCCGGACGGCACGCCAGGGGCTCGTGTGCCCCGGCAGCCGCACCCCCGCCGAAGTGGTCGCCACGCTGCCGGCCGCGCACGCCCAGGTCCTGTCGGCCGCCGAGTTGTCCGTCGGGCTGCGGGCCACGGACCTGACCCGTGCCGATGTGCGCGACGCGCTGTGGAAGGACCGCACCCTGGTCAAGACCTTCGGGCCGCGGGGCACCGTCCATCTGCTGCCGACGGACGAGCTCCCGCTGTGGACGGGGGCGTTGTCCGCGCTGCCGGCCGGGCGCACCCAGTCCGCCAAGGACGCCCGGATGACGCCGGAGCAGGTCGAGACGGTGCTCGCCGCGATCGGGGACGCGCTGACCGGGCCCGAGCTGACCGTCGACGAGCTGTCCGAGGCGGTGGTGGAGCGGGCCGGGGCGTGGGCGGGCGATCCGGTGATGCCCGCGTTCCAGGGCATGTGGCCGCGCTGGCGGCAGGTGCTGCATCTGGCGGGTCACCGGGGGGTGCTGTGCTTCGGGCCGGATCGCGGCCGCAAGGTCACCTACACCCGCCCCGGTGTCGTGCCGCTCGACGGTCCCGGGGCGCTCGCCGGTCTCGTACGCCGCTATCTGCACGCGTACGGACCCGCGACTCCCGCGCACTTCGCGAAGTGGCTCGCGGCGCCCTCCGGTTGGGCCGGGGAGCTGTTCGCGGGGACGGCGGCGCGCGGGGAGATCGAGCAGGTGACGTACGAGGGCGGCCCGGCCTGGGTGGTGGCGGGCGACACCGACTTCCCGTCGGAGCCGGTACGCGGGGTGCGGCTGCTCCCCTATTTCGACGCCTTTCTCATCGCGTCCCGGCCGCGCGAGCGGCTCTTCCCGGGCGCGGCGTACACGCGGGCGCTGGCGGGCGGCCAGGCGGGGAACTTCCCGGTGCTGCTGGTCGACGGCACGGCCGCCGGGGTGTGGCACCAGCGGCGTTCGGGCCGCCGGATCGCGGTGACCGTGGAACCGCTGGCCCCGCTGACGGCCGGACAGCTGCGGGAGCTGGAGGCGGAGGTGGCGCGGGTCGGGGCGGTGCTGGAGGGGAACGCGGAGCTGACGGTGGGCAAGGTGACGGTGGGGGCGCACGCGTAGGGCGGATGCGCCCGGGACGTCCGGGGCCTGTCCGGCAGGTCTCCGGCTCAGGTCACTGGGTGGCCGCCGGGGCGCCGCGGTGGCCGCGGGTGAAGCGGATCGCGACGGTGTCGCCGCCGACGACCACGAAGCTGCCCCCCTCGCAGCGGATGACGGCCTCGCGGACCTGCCCGTTCTCGTCCCCGCGTTCCTCGGTGCGGGTGACCGTCCAGCCGCCGTCCGGCGGCTCCGGCAGGTTCGACACGGTGGTGAACTCCCACTGCCCCGACGGTACGCACCAGTCGGGCAGCCGTGGCCAGGCACCGGGGCCGACCCGCAGGGCCCCGTCGGACGCGCAGGTCAGGAGCACCGACTGGTCGTCGGCCAGCAGGAATTCGACGGCCTCCGGCTCCCCCAGCCGTCCCTCCGGGCGGTAGAAGACCCCGACCACCCCGATGATCCGCGCCCCCCTGAGCCAGTCGGCCCTTCCCTGCCGCGGGACCCGCGGCGCGTCCTCTTCGTTCCCCACCCTCATGGCCAAGTCCTTCCCCAGGCGCTCACCGTCCAGGGTCGCATCCCGGGGCCGGAAGCGGCGGGTGCGTCTCAGGCCTTGGCATCCGGCTTGCGGGCCTCGATCAGGAATCGGGTGGTGTGGGCGACGAACGGCCCCTCGGTCTCGATCCGGTGGTGCAGTTCGGCCAGTCGCGGCCGGTACTCCTCGACGGTGAAGCCCGGCACCATCCAGATCACCTTGCGCAGGAAGTAGACGACGGCGCCGATGTCGCGGAATTCGGTGCGCAGCCGCTCCGCCCGCAGATCGACGACCTCCAGCCCGGCCGCCTCGGCCGCCGACCGGGCCGCCCCGGGGTCGCGCGCGGTGCGGACGGCCGGGGGCTGCGGGCCGAGGAAGTACTCGACGAGTTCGAAGACGCTGGCCGGGCCGACCTGTTGGGAGAAGTAGCTGCCGCCGGGGGTGAGCACCCGCGCGATCTCCTCCCACCAGGTGGTCACCGGATGCCGGCTGACCACCAGGTCGAAGGCGTTGTCGCCGAACGGCAGCGGCGGCTCGTCCGGGTCGGCGACCACGGCCGCGCCGAGCGGGTGCAGGAGCGCGGTGGCGCGGGCGACGTTCGGCGGCCAGGACTCGGTGGCGACGGCGAGCGGCGGCAGCTTCGGTACGGAGGCGAGGACCTCGCCGCCGCCCGTCTGGATGTCGAGCGCGGCCCGGGCCCGCCCCATCCGGTCCGCCATGGCGCGGGCGTACCCCCAGGAGGGGCGTTCCTCGGTGGCCCGGCCGTCGAGCCAGGAGAAGTCCCAGCCGTCGACGGAGACGGCGGCCGCCTCCGCGACGAGGGCCTCGAATCGTGCGCGCTCTGCTTCGGCTGCTGCTTCTTCGGTGGTTCCGGACATACGGGAATGGTGTCAGCCGGGTGCCGGCCGGCGCGACTTCAATACGGCGGGGCCGCGGGTGGGGCGGGGTCAGGCGGCCAGTGCGCCGAGCAGCATGCCGAGCAGCGCGCCCGTGATCATGAACGGGCCGAACGGGATGCCGGTCTTGCGTCCGGCCCGCTTGAGGACCATCAGCCCGAACCCGTACACCGCGCCGAGCAGGAACCCGGCGAAGCCCCCGGCGAACACCACGGCCCAGCCGTACCAGCCCAGGGCCGCGCCCAGTGACAGGGCGAGCTTGACGTCCCCGAAGCCCATTCCGTTCGGGTTGATGAGGAAGAGCAGGAAGTAGAAGCCCCCGAGCGCGGCTCCGCCGAGCAGGGCGGACGTCCAGGATCCGCCGTGCTCGGGGAGGAGCGCGGCGGCGCCGAGGAGTACGGCGACGGCCCCGGCGGCGGGCAGGGTCAGCCGGTCGGGCAGCCGGTGGACCCGGCGGTCGATGGTCGCCAGGAGTACGGCGACGGGGGCCATCAGCAGCCAGACGGCCAGTTCGGGGCGGAGCCCGGTGGCCGCCGCGAGGACGGCGCAGGCGAGCGCGGTGACGACGGGGACGAGGACGCCGGGGGCGTAGCGCGCGCCGGCTCGCGGACGGTCCGCGTCTTCGCCCCGGTCCTCCGGCTCGGCGCCCGCGGTCGCGGGCACCGGGACGGCCGCGCAGCGCGCGCACCGGGTGGAGCCGAGCCAGCCGCGGGCGGCGCCGGTCAGGGCGTGTCCCCCGGGGCAGGTGTCCCGCCAGGGGTCCTCCGGTTCGACGGAGAACCGGTAGGCGGCGCGCGGGACCAGCAGTCCGGCCGCTGCGCCCCAGAGTGCGGCGAGCACTGTCAGCATGGCGTCCACGGCCCGACCCTAGGCGGGCGCCGGGCCCGGGTCATGGGTCCTGGGGCCCACTGCCCGCCGTTGGGGGCCCATGAGCGGTCACCTGCCGCTACCTTCGTGGCCATGGCTCAATGGCGCAATGGCACAGGCACGTTGACGGTCACCGACGCACAGGGCGGGCCGGAGGAGGTGATACCGCTGCGGATCGCGGCCTCCTACCGGGCCCGGAGTCGCGGGCTGCTGGGGCAGGACGGGATCGACGGCGCCCTGATGATCACCCCGTGCGGGAGTGTGCACAGCTTCCGGATGCGGTTCACCATCGATGTGGCTTACCTGGACCGGAAGTTCAGGGTGGTGGCGGTCCACACGATGAAGCCCGGCCGGCTGGGGATGCCCCGGCTGCGGGCCCGGCATGTGATCGAGGCGGAGGCCGGGGCGATGGAGAAGTGGGGGATCCGTCCGGGGGTGCGGGTGGCGATCGACCAGAAGGAGACCGACCGGTAGTGGGCAACCGGACGCGATCAGGAGCCGTACTGGCCGTCGTGGTAGGTGTCCTGGCCTTCGGCTGGGGGCTGACCTCGCTGCTCGATCCTCATGTGCGCTGCGGCGGCCGGGGCATCCACTCGGGAGACACCTGCGTCACCCGGACGGTCCGCGGCGGCGACGTCTCGTCCGACGCGCATACGTACGCGCAGCGCGACATCGACGCGGCGATGACGCGGGAGCGCGTCATGGGCGGGGCGGGCGTGCTCTTCGGCGCGGCTCTCTTCCTGGGTGCCTGTCATGTGGCCACCCGGGACAGCCGGAGAGGCCGTCCGGTCCGCGCGCGGCTGGCGCTCACCGCCGAGGAGGCGCGGGCCGGCGCCACGAAGCCGGTCGGGTTCCGGGCCAGGACCCTGTGCACGCGCTGCGGCGGGTCGGGGGTGCGCGTCGGCACCGCCCGTGCGCGGTGCGTCCGGTGTCTGGGCAGCGGGCGGGGCCTGCCGGGCCGGCACTCCGTCACCGTACGGATTCCCGGCGGTGTCCGGGACGGCAGCACCTTGCGGGTCCGCGGCAGGGGTGCGCCCGGCGGCAGGACGGAGCCCGACGGGGATCTGATGCTGACCGTGCGGATCGTGGCCCGGCAGCGGCCGGGATCGCACCCGTCGCCGCCCCGGCCGCGCACGGAACCGCCCCCGGCGCGGGAACGGGTGGCCACCCCCCGTGCCGATGAGGCCCGGCCGGGCCGGAGCGGCGCCACCGGCCCCGTCACCGTCACCGGCGACGGCGTCCGGATCACCGTGGACCGGGAGTGCGTGACCGTGCACGAGGAGCGGGGCTCCCGCACCCGGCGCGGTACCTGGGTGATCACGCGTTCGCTGCGCTGGCCGGAGATCGCCCTGCTGGAGTTCGACAGCGACCGGCACGATCCGGTCGTCGCGCTGTACGCGGTTCCGGCCCGGCCCGGGAGCGGCCGTCAGCATCTGGCGGACTCGCGGACGTTCGCGTCCGGCGACTGGGAGATCCTGGCCGGCGCCGTCGAGCGGCTGAGCCGGGGGCGGCTCGTCCTCGACCTCTCCCGGCGCGGGGACACGCGCGGCCCGCGCGACTCCTGACGTACAGCCGGCCGTCGAGGGCTGCGGCGCGGGCCGGGCTACGGCCGGAGCTTCGTGCGGGACAGCGGCAGCGCCGGGGCGATCGACCAGAGGACCTCGGCCTCGTCCTCGCCGGGGTTGTCCCAGGCGTGCGCGGCCCGCGCCGAGAACGTCGTGGAGTCGCCGGCCTCCAGGAGGCGTGGCTCGCCGTCCACGCTCAGCCGCAGCGTGCCGCGGACCAGGTACGCGAAGACCGTCTCGGCCTCCAGGCTGTAGGCGCCGCCGGACCCGCCGCCGGGCCGCAGGATCGTCCGCATGACCTGGACGTGCCGTTCCTCGGCGGGCGTCAGCAGGAACTCCTCGATGCCGTGGCCGCCCATCTCCAGCTTGGCGCCCACGCCGCCCCGGACGACGTCCTGGTCCGGGTAGTCGAAGAGGGTGGCGATGCCGGTGCCCAGGGCCTCGCAGATACGGATCAGGGTCGGGACGGAGACCGAGGTCTTGCCGCGCTCGGCGAGGCTGAGGAACCCCTTGGTCACGCCCGCCGTCTCGGCCACCTGGGCGAGCGTCAGCCCCTGCGCCAGACGGAGCTCACGCAGCCTCGGGCCGATCGTGGACATGTGGCTGTCAGGAGCTTCGGGCATGGCGGACACGCTACCTGTCGGCGGGCTCACGGGCGGTGGCCGGGGGAAGACGCAGGTCGGAAGGGTTACCAGAAGGGTCTTTACCCACCGAGTTTAGTGCTGTAAAACTTGACGAAAGTTTAATGGCACTAAACAAGGCGCCCCTGGCGGACCGCTGTGCCGCCCCGCGGCCGTGCCGCGCTCCCCACCCCTTCCGCACCACCCGAGGAGGAAGCCGATGAGCTCCCCGTCCTTCCAAGAGAGCACTGCGCGCACCGTGCGCGGCGTCGTCTTCCGCGCCCCGGGCCAGGAGGTGACCGTCGCCGACATCACCCTGGCCCCGCCCGGCCCCGGTGAGGTCGAGGTCGCCGTGACGGCGGCCGGGGTCTGCCACTCCGACCTCCATGTCATCCGCGGCGAGTGGGACCACCCCACCCCGGTCGTGATGGGGCACGAGGGCTCCGGCGTGGTCACCGCGCTCGGCGCGGGCGTCACCGGGCTGGAGATCGGCGACCACGTCGTGCTGTCCTGGGTTCCCTCCTGCGGCACCTGCCGCTTCTGCCTGGCCGGCCGGCCCGCCGCGTGCAGCCTGGTCGCCGAGGTCGTGGCGCCCGGCGGGGTGCTGTACGACGGCACCAGCCGGCTCTCGGTCGACGGCGAGCCGGCCCACCACTACCTGGGCGTCTCCTCGTTCGCCGAGCGCGTCGTGGTCCCCGCCTCCGGCGCGATCAAGGTCCGCGAGGACGCGCCCCTCGACGTCATCGCCCTGGTCGGCTGCGCCATCGCCACCGGGGTCGGCGCGGTCCGCAACACGGCCGGTGTGGAGGCCGGGGCCACCGTCGCCGTCATCGGCTGCGGCGGCGTGGGCCTGTCCTGCGTACAGGGCGCCCGGCTGGCGAAGGCCGGCCGCATCGTCGCCGTGGACGTCGTCCCGCAGAAGCTGGAGCTGGCCCGCCGGCTCGGCGCGACGGACGCGGTCGACGCCCGGGACGGCGATGTCGTCGAGGCGCTGCGGGCCCTGGTCCCGGAGGGCCTGGACTACGTGTTCGACGCCATCGGCAAGATCGAGACCACCGAGCAGTCCATCGCGGCCCTCGGCCAGGGCGGCGCCGCCGTCATCGTCGGCCTCCCGCCGGCCGGCCGCACCGCGCGCTTCGACCCCCTCGCCCTCGCCGAGGCCGACCAGCGCATCCTCGGCTCCAACTACGGCTCGGTCGACGCCGCCCGGGACATCCCGGCACTCGTGGACCTCGTGGTGTCGGGCGAACTCGACGTGGAGTCGATGATCTCGGCACGGCGTCCGCTGGACGAGGCGGGCGACGCACTGGCCGACCTCGCCGCCGGCCACGCCCTGCGCCAGCTGCTGATGATGGAGGACCGGACATGAGCACCGCCGGAAAGCAGTCCACCGCCGAGAAGCCGGCCGACGGCCTGGCCCATCGCTCCGTCTCCACGTTCGAGGTCGGCGCGCAGAGCGTCGCGAACGTCGCACCCAGCGCCGTCATCGCGTTCGCCCCCGCCAGCATGGCGGCGTCCGCGGGCAACGGCGCCTGGTTCTCGTTCTTCCTGGCCATGGCCGCCGTCCTCGCCATCGCGTACTGCATCTGCGTCTTCGCCCGCAGGCGCGCCGGGGTCGGTTCGCTGTACGCCTTCTCCCGGCTCTCGCTCGGGGCCCCGGGCTCGTTCGTGACCGGCTGGGCGCTGCTCATCGGTGCGGTCTGCATCGGCTCGGGCTCGCTCGCCGGGGCCGGCTACTACACGGCGCGCGCCCTGGACCAGATCGGCATCGGGCTCTTCACCGGCATCCCCGGCCAGATCCTGCTCGATGTGCTGCTGGCCGCCGTCGCGATCCGGCTGACCATCGCCAGTGTGCGGACGGCGGCCCGGGTCGCCTCCGTACTGGAGGTCGTGTCGATCGTCCTCATCGTCGTCGTGCTGGTCCCCGCCTTCTTCAAGAGCGGGAACATCATCGACACCGAGCAGCTGAGCCTCAGCGGCTCCACCCTCGACGGTGTCGTCTTCGCCGTGGTGCTGGGCGTGCTCGGCTTCGTCGGCTTCGAGGGCGCCGCGTCGCTGGGCGCCGAGGCCACCGACCCGTACAAGGCGATCCCCCGCTCGGTGATGGGCAGCGCGGTGCTGGCAGGTGTGCTGTACATGTTCGCCACCTACGCACAGGTCGCCGGGTTCGGCGGGGCGGACGCCCTGGCCAGGAGCACCGACCCGATGGACGAACTGGCGGAGCTGTCCGGACTCGGCTTCCTCAAGTTCTTCCTGCACGCGGGCTTCGCGGCCTCGTTCGTCGCCGTGGTGATGGCTTGCATCACGGTCGCCGCCCGGCTGCTGTTCGGCATGGCGAAGGAGGGCGTGATGCCGGCCCGGCTCGGCGTCGCCCACCCCCGCCACCGGACCCCGTCCGCGGCCATCTGGGCCGTCGCCCCGTTCGTCGCCCTGCCCGCGGTGCTCGTGGTCGGCGCCGGGACCGAACCGCTGAACGCGACGACGTACATCGACACCATCGGTGTCTTCGGCTACATGCTCAGCTACACCCTGGTGTGTCTGGCCGCGCCGCTGTTCGTACGCCGGATCGGGGCCCGCGGCCTGCTGCTCACCTGGGGCCTGGGGCTGATCGGCGCCGCCGCGATGGTCTATGTCTTCTACCGCAACCTGTGGCCCGCCCCGGCCTGGCCGCTGAACGTGCTGCCGTACGTCTTCGTCGGCGCGCTGGTCGTCGGCATCGTCGGCTTCGCCGTCCTGCGGGTCCGCAGACCGGAGGTCGCCGAGCGCGCCGGAACGTTCGCGGACGACCTGGACTGACCCGGCCGCGTCCCCCTGCCGATGCCCTGCCCCCCGCGCACCTCGCGGCGGGGCGGGGCATCGCCCGTTGGGCCCGGGTTTGGGGCCAAGGGCCCAGGTCACCCGGCTCGCACGTCCGTACGCTCAACTCCACACCCGAATGCGGAACTACGGGCACAGGCATGGCAAGTGGGCGTCGGAGAGGAAGAACCGTGACTGGTGGCGGGGGCTGGGGAAGTGGAGGCGCGGGCCACATACCGCCGGGGAACGGGGGCAGATCCGACGCGAGCGGCGGCGTGTTCTTCGCCCTGACCCGCAGCTGGGCCGCCGGCGCCCTGGTCTACATCGCCTCCGGGTACCTGGTCTCGCGCGGACTCGTCGAGCTGCTGGCCACCGACGAGCGGCTCATGAGCTTCGGCTGGCGGCTGGCCCTGCTGCACATCCCCAACGTCATCACGACCGTCCTCACGGTGCTGGCCGCCGCCCGCGTACTGCCCGACGAGTACCGCGAGTCCCGTCTGCTGACGCTGCTCGCCTCCCTCGGTGTCCCGGTGGCCGCGATGGTGTACGGACTGGCGGTGTCCTGGCATCTCGTGGGCTTCGAGGGCACGTTGATGCCGATCGTCTCGCTGGTGACCGGAGCGACCGCGGGACTCGCCGTCGACCGGCTGCTGGACGACCGCGCGGACGAACCGGAGCCCGCCCCGTACCGGCCGTACTCCTGGCGCGACGGCGGTGCCACCGCCATGGAGTACCTCGGGGTGGTCGTCCTCGTCGTGACGCTGATCGGTGCGATGTCGATGGCGGGTGTCGGCGGCCAGATCGGCGAGCGCATCCGCTGCGCGATCAGCGCCATGGGCGGCGGCGGTGGCGGCTGCTCCACCGGCGGCGGGGAAACCACCGCGCAGCCGAAGACGGACGCCGACTACGAACCCAAGATGTGCCAGGTCTCCAGCATCTCCGACACCGTCGGCGACAAGGTCAAGATCGGCTGGTTCGAGTGGGGCAACGAGTACGGCTTCCAGCAGAAGGTCAGCCAGGCCAAGACCGATGTGAACGCGGACGGCAAGGTCGACGAGAACGACAAGCTGGTCTACATGACGTTCACCGACGCCGCCTCGGCCGGCGCCACCGCCAGCACCCCCGGGGTGAAGCTCGGCAAGCTGGGCAAGGCCGACGTGGACGTCGGCGGCGGCATCAAGATCACCAACGGTGACACCTGGGTCTTCAAGAGCGAGGAAGAGGCCCAGAAGATGCGGGACGACATCGAAGAAATGAAGATGTGGGAGACCTCCACGAAGTACAGCGGCGGCTACGGCGGCGGCTGGTACTCCGGGATGAAGTGGGCCGACAAGAAGAAGGACGTCGAGAGCAAGATCGGCGACAAGAAGATCTCGTACTCGACCATCGGCCTCAACGCGTACGCGGACGGCGGCCTCTCCATCAGCGCGGGCGACGAGACCAAGCTCGGCGCGAAGCTCGGCGGCAAGGCGAAGTTCTCCCCCGAGGTGACCATCACCAAGGACGACGTCAACGGCAACGAGTCGTACACCTACACCGCCAAGCTGGAGCTGGAGGGCAAGGTCAGCGGTTCGGCCGGTCCGCTGGGCGGCGCGGCCTCCGCGAAGGACAACCGGACCGGGGCGGTCACCGTCACCCGCGACCAGAAGACCGGCAAGATCGTCCGGATCGACATGACCCAGACCGTCGAGAACGGTTCGACGTCGAACAAGGGCGACATCAGCGGTGACAACGGCGAGAAGGGCAAGGACAAGCGGGGCGGCAAGGTCAGCGGCTCCGACTCCTCCGGCGAGACCGGCATCGAGGTCCTGACCAACTCGATCGTCTTCGGCAAGGACACCGACAAGGCCACCGAGGACAAGCGCGCCGTCGCCGAGCAGTGGCTGGACGGCTCCGGCAACAACACCGCCCCGTTCGAGTACATGTTCGGCGACCACTCGCTGCAGGAGAAGCCCACCGGGACCGACCCCTTCGACCGGCTCATGTACGAGGACGGCCTGTCGAGCAGAATGAACTACAACGGTCAGACGGACGCCCAGGAGTTCGGCTTCGAGGTCTCGCTCGGGATGAGTCTGGGATTCTCCATCTCCGACGAGCACAAGAAGGAGACACTGACGGACGCGCAGTTCCTCGGGGCTCCGCAGGGCGACAAGCGCTCGTACCTGCCGTACAGCTACTGCGCGAAGTAGCCGTACGGAAAGCACCGACCGGGCACGACGAAGAGGCGACAGGCGATGACGACGAAGAAGACGTACCGGACGATCGGCGCGACCGCTGCCGCCGCCCTCGGCCTCGCGCTGCTCACCGGATGCGGCGGGGAGAGTGCCACGCTCCCGCAGGGCTGGGAAAAGCTCGACACCAAGAGCCTCTCCGTCGGCTACCCCGGGGAGAGGGGCTACAAGGAGCAGCCCGCGGCCGACCGGGCGAAGGCCAACGCGGCCGTCGCGCTCAAGGAGGAGAGCGGGCTGCGCACCGGCATGGTCTCGGTGCAGCTGGACTTCGCCACGGGTGTGGACGATGCCGACGAGGCGGCGTCCGCGGCGGGCGCCGGCATCGGTCTCGGGGCGACCCGCAAGGGGACCGAGGAGGTGCGGCTCGCGGGCGCGGAGAGCGCCCGTGAGGCGCGCCGGATCGACTACGAGTTCACGTCGAGCGGCGAGGACCGGACGCCGGCGCAGGGCACCCGGATGACGGGGGTCGTGGTGGCGGGCGTCGATTCGAAGGATGTGCCGTTCGCGGTCCGGCTCAATGCGGTGAAGGGCTCGCTGAGCTCGAAGGACCTGGACGCGTTCGTCGATTCGATCACCGTCAAGTAGCGGACCGGGAGCGCTCGTTCATGCAGATCCTGCCCGGCGGCACGGCCACGTTCCTGCTGCTGCTCGGCCTGCTCCTCGGTGCGTTCGCGGTCCGTTCCGCGCTCCGGCTGTACCGGGTGCTGCGGCTGGTGCGGCACGGCGAACACACCGAGGGGTGGTGTTCGGACCGCCGGACGGTCGACCGGGGGCCGGGCTCGGAGCGCGGTCACGCCACCGAGTACGTCTTCGCGTTCCGCACCCGCGACGGCCGCGACGTCGAGTTCACCGACCACGCCCCGGGTCCGTTCGGCTTCGAGGTCGGGGCGCCGGTCCGGGTCAGCTACGACCCGGCCGCCCCGGAGCGGAACGCGACGGTGGCCGGGCCGGGGGCGTGGGGTCCGGTGCTGATGCCCGCGGTGTTCGCGCTCGTGCTCGGGGTGTTCGCGGCGGGGCTGCTGCTGGGCTTCGTGGCGATGCGGGGATGGCTCTGAGGGACCTGCCCCGCTGACGGGGGCGCGGGGCCAGAACGTGGCGCGGGTTCGTCGCGAGGCGGGGGCCTGCTTCGTGGAACGCACCCCGCTCGCGGGGCGCGGGGTCAGAATGTGGCGCGGTCGAACGGCGCCGGGAGCCTTTCCAGCGCACCGGCGGCCCGCAGCAGGGTGTTCGCCTCGATGACGGTCTCGACGGCAGGGGACTGCGTACCGCCACGGGTGAGGTCGACGACCAGTCCGCCGTGAGCGGTGCGGACGTAGGTCGCGGGCAGGTCCTCGGGGGCGAGGGCGGCACGGCCCGCGGAGAGGAAGACCGCCCGGCCGCACCGGGGGTCGGAGTTCTCCAGGCCGAACCGTTCGGCCACCGCACGGTACAGGGGCCTGTCGTACACCTGCCCGGTGTCGAACTCCCAGTGCTCCGCGAGGAGGCGCAGGATCTCCGGCGCGCGCCGGATCACCTCCGCCGTCTCGTCCACCTCGCGCGACCGGAAGGCGAGCGAGACGGAGTTCACCGCGTACTGCGAGGTGCTGCCCACGTGGATCGCCAGGGACACGTGCGCCGCTGCGGGGTTGCGTGCCCACAGCGACGTCGTGTACCCCGCCACATCGAGATCGGGGCCGGTGTTCGTCCGCTCGATGTACTCCGCCAGCGCCGGGGCCGAGGGCTCCTGCACGGGGTCGGACGGCTCGCCGTCACCGGCCTCGTGCCACACGTCGAACGTCCGGCCGTCGATGTCCCCCAGCGCGGTGAGCGTGCCGGCCCAGCGTTCGGCGACGGCGGCCACGGATTCCCCGCGAGGGCCCCAGAAGCCATTGACCACGACGTTCAGCACGGCACGTTCTCCTCGGCTCCGGTCTGCGGTTCCACACCCCGTCCGGCGGTCAGCCGGTCACGTCCCCCGGGGTGTGGATCACCTTAACCGGGATGCCCCGGTCCTCGAACATCTCTCGCGCCGCCTCGGCGACGTCCGGGTCGGACAGGTGCCACTCGACCGGCTTGCCGCGTGCCGCGTCGACCTGCCGGCTCGCCTGGTCCGCCCACCGGTCGGCCACCTTCGGGGTGAGCGTCCCGGTGTCGGCGTTGTAGAAGTCCTTGCCCTTGTACCCGTACTTCGCCTCCAGGTAGGTGCCCCGCGAGGCGTCCCAGCCGTCGAAGTCGACCGGCTTTCCGGTGAGCTTGTCGAGCGGAACCCGGTACTCCTTGCCGCGGCCCACCTTGGAGATCTGCTCCTGGTAGCGGGCACCCATCTCGGTCGGGTAGTTCCAGACGCCGGGCTTGATCTCCTGCCAGTTGCCCTCGCCGCCATCCTTGGCCCCGGCCGGCGGGTCCTTGAGGTCCTTGTACCAGGCCGGCTTCGGCTGGTTCTTGGCGTCCTCCAGGGCCTTGCGGCGCTTGGCCGCGTCCGCGGCCTTCTTCGCCTCGTCGGCCAGGCGCTGGGCCTCGTCGGCGGCGGCCTTCTTGTCCGGGTCGACCTCGTCGCACTTCCCGGCGAGGAATCCGACGGGCACGGACGTGCGCGCCCCGGCGACGACGCCGGTGCCGGAGCCGGACAGTGAGACGCCCGCGCCGCTGCCGTACGGGACGCGTACCCGGCCGCCCATGCCGACGGTGCAGCCCTTGAGGCCGGCCTGCTCGGCAGCGTCGTCGGCGTGCTGCTGCGCTTCCTTGGCGGCCTTCTCCGCGGCTGTGATGTCGCCGGCCTTGGCGGCCTTCTTGGCCTTGTTCGCGGCCTCGCCCGCCTTCTCGGCGACCTCGCCGAGCTTGCCGAGCTTCCCGAACTTGCCCAGCTTTCCGAACTTGCCGACGAGCTTGGCCTCGCCGTAGCCCGGGATGAACAGCGAGCCGATGTTCCAGAGACCGGTGCCGATCGCCTGGCCCTCGTTGCCTTCCTTCCACATGTCCCGGACCTCGTCGCCGATGAACATGTCGTCGAGGACCTTGATGCCGGTGCCGCCGGACGCCTTGGTCCAGTCCCAGACCGCGCCGAGGTAGTCGCCGTCGGCCCACTTGTCCCCGGCGCCCTTGGAGTCCTGGCTCCACTTGTCGCCGAGGCTCTTGCCGTAGTCCATCAGGCCGTCCCAGGCCTTGATGGGGTGGAGGATCGTGTCGATCGTGCCGGTGACGTCGCCCCAGAGCCCGTCGCCGATCAGGCCCTTGAAGAAGCCCCCGGTCTGGTGCGCGGCGCAGGAGAAGAACGCGCCGACGCCCGAGGTGCAGCTCTCCTCGGACTTCCCGTCGTCGCCGTCGCCGGAGCCGTCCTGGTCGTCGTCGCCGCCGTTCGGCTCCCCGGAGGTGTCCACGTCGTCGCCGCCGTCGTCGACCTGGACGGCGGGGTCACCCCCGTTGGAGCCCGCGGAACTTCCGGCGGCGCCGGAGCCGTTGCCCGCGCTGCCCGCCGAACCGGATCCGCCGGTGGCATCGGTACCGCCGGACGCGTTGGAGCCTCCGGCCACGTCGGACCCGCCGGAGCCGGAGCCGGCCGGGCCCGAGCCCCCGGAGTCCGTGCCGCCCGTGGCCACCGATCCGCCCGTGTCCGTACCACCGGCGTCCTTGCCGCCGGCCGTGGTCGATCCACCGCTCGTGGTCGATCCGCCGGAGCCCTTGCCGGGACCGGCCTCCACATTGCTGCCGGGCGCGGGGCAGGCGCTCCCGGTGAGCCGGCAGATCGCGTCCTGGAGCCCGCCGGTCAGCTGGGCGCCGATCCCCGTGACGACGAGTCCGCCGATGAGGGCCACGACGACCAGGACCATGCCCAGGTATTCCATCGCGGTCTGACCCGCGTCGTCCCGGCGCCACCTGATCATGCGCGCGATGCTGAACCGCCGGTGCGGCAGGCGCTGTGCGAGCGGCAGGTCGAACCATTCGCGGGAGCTCGCCCGGAACAGCAGTACGACGACGGCGACCGGCATCACCAGCTGGGTGACGCCGCGCCCGCCGCCGTCCTGGCCGAGGGTCGCCAGCGCGCCCAGGGTGAGCCAGACGTGTACGGCCAGCAGTCCGCGCCAGACCCAGACACCGCCGGTGCGCAGATACAGCGAGAGCACGAACCCGATCACGCTCGGCAGCGCCGCGTACAGCAGCAGCCCGAACAACTGGCCGTCGACCTCGTCGACCGCCGAGGCCACGGTCATCACACCGATGCCGCCCACGACCGCGGCGGCGAAGAGGAGCCGTACGAGGATCAGCACCGCCTGCAACGGGCGCGGCAGGGACCGTCTGCCCTGTCCACCCACGGCGACGCCCCCGCCCGCGCCACCCGAAACCGCAAATCCGCCTATGCCAGACACGACGAGTCCCCCACCTTGCCGGTGTACGGCCACAGTTCAGCCACTCCACGCATCGGACCACACCGGCACCCATCGGGGCATGGGCCTCAGGACCCAATGCAAGGCTCAAAGTCGGCGCTACCGGACGGGAATCCGACTGCCGGAGCGGAGATCCGGCTACCGGACGGGGACCTCGCTCCCGAAGAGCATCCAGGGCGACTGGTCGTACGAGGCCACCCCGGCCAACTGCGGCTGCATCGCGGCTATCTCGTGCCGCACGGCCAGGGTGTCCGGCCAGCTGTCGAAGAACGTGGTGCCGTTGATGACGACGCCGCTCCAGTCCGTCGCCACCGAGGCGCCCTCGCGGTCGACGACGAATCCGATGCAGAGCACCGATGCCCGCCCTATCGCCTCCCTGATCGCCCGCGCGGCGACCTCCTGCTCGTCCCGGGTCAGCCGGCCGAAGCCGAATTCGAGCGCGACGACTCCGTCCCGCATCCGGCGGATGCGGGCGGGTACTTCGGTTCCGCTGGTCATCCACAGCACGAAGTCGACGCTGTCGAGCCGCTGGAGTCCGGCGAGGAGCACGAGCTGCTCCCTGGTCACCCACGACGGGGTGCCGTGCGGTCCCGGCCCCGGGCCGAGCAGCGTGACCCGCCTGGTCACCGGGTGGCTGAGCCGCAGCCCCGCGGCGTCGAGATCATTGAAGAGCGACTCGGAGTCCGGTCGGCTCCAGCCGAGGTGGTACGAGTAGAAGAAACCGTCACTCATCGACACATCACCCCATGCGAGACAGGTGGAGCGTGCAGTTCCAGATATCTGCGGGCACGCCGGACAGGCGCTCGTGGCAAGCGCCGGTCGGGTGGCTCACAGTCGGTCGTACACGAGCGTAATGAGGCCGGATCGCCGGGGCGTGGGCCCACGGACCCAGGAGCGGGCCCCATTGGACAATGCGGTGGACAGCGGACGGTCCGTCGCACATCGTGTACGGCGATGACACGCACCGATTCGCCTCCCGCCTGGGACGAGCGCACTCAGCTGGCCACCTTCCTCGACTACGTACGCGACACCGCACGCGCCAAGTGCGAGGGCGTCTCGCCGGAGGACGCCCGCAGGGCTCCGCTTCCCGGCTCGCCCCTGATGACGATCGCCGGGCTGATCAACCACCTGAGCTGGGTGGAGTACCACTGGTTCGAGGTGGCCTTCCTCGGTGGCCCGGACGAGGGCCCGTGGACCGACGAGGACCCCGACCGCGAGATGCGTATCGCGGTGGACATGCCGCTCGCCGATGTGCTTTCGCTCTACGAGGAACGGACCGCTCGCTACAGCGAGTTGGTCGCCGCCACCGACCTGGACACCCGGGCCGCACAGCCGCGCCGCGACGGCACCCACCCCGATCTGCGCTGGATCGTCCTGCATCTGATCGAGGAGACCGCCCGGCACAACGGGCACCTCGACATGATCCGGGAGATCGTGGACGGCACCACCGGCGTGTAGACCCGTCCGTTCGCTGGTGGGTGCGCGGCGCACCCACCACCGTCGGCTATCCGATCCCGGCGACGGCGGGGGCGATGTGCTCGGCGATCTGGTGGGTGAAACTGACCGGGTGCCGGTCGGGCAGCACCTGGATCTCGCCGATGCCCAGGCCCGCGTACGCCTCCGCGTCGGCGAGGAACGCGGCCGGCCTGTCCAGGACCGGGCCGCCGTACATCACGGTCTTCGTGATGGCGTCGTAGTCACGGCCCTCCGCCTCGCAGTGCGCCCGCAGCACGTCGAGCTTGTGGGCCACTTCCTCCTGGCCGGTGGCGAAGAGATTGCACGCGTCCGCGTAGCGGGCGACCAGGAGCAGTGTCTTCCTCTCGCCCCCGCCGCCGATCATGATCGGCGGGTGCCCGCCGATCGGCTCGGGGACACACAGCGTCTCCGCGAGCCGGTAGTGCCGGCCCCGGAACGGGCCGTTGTCGTCGCTCCACATCTGGAGACAGATGCGGATGGCCTCCTCCAGCCGCTCGAACCGCTCGGCGACCGGGACCACCGGTACGCCGAGCCCGTACTGCTCGCGCTCGTACCAGGAGGCTCCGATGCCCAGCCTGGCCCTGCCGCCGGACAGCACATCGAGGCTGGTGACGATCTTCGCCAGCAGTCCGGGGTGCCGGTACGTCACACCGGTGACCATCAGCCCGAGCGTCATCCGCTCGCTCACCGCCGCCACGTAGCCGAGGGTGGTGTACCCCTCCAGCATCGGTTCGTCGGCGACGCTCTGCCCGGTCTCCATCTGGAAGTAGTGGTCCATCACGCTGAAGGACGCGATCCCGGCCTGTTCGGCGACCCGCACCGATTCCGCGAGGGTGGGCGCGATGAGCGCCGGGTCGGCGGGTGTGGAGTAGTTCCAGTAGTGCAGGCCGAGCTTCATGTCCGCCCTCCGAAGGCCGAGGGGGCTCGGGCGCGGGACTTCGGCGCCGTCGCGGCCGGTGGTCTCACGCTACGCGCGGCGGCATCCATCGGCATGTCGGGCGGGCGCGGGCGTACGGCAGGCCGGGCGGGCACCGTCCGGCGAACCGGGCGGACACCGTCGAACTCGCTACGGTTTCAAAATATCCGAATCGGAAGTAATGCTCCTATGCTGGAGCCATGGAGACCACGCGCGAGCCGGCCCCCGGCGGCGACTCGATCGACCGGCACATCTCCCGATGGCGGCGGGAGGTCCCCGACCTGGACCCGGTGGTCGAGGGCGCCGTCACCCGGATGCAGATGCTGGTCCAGTACCTCCAGGGCCGCAAGGAAGCCGGGCTCGCGCAGCGCAGGCTGAAGATGTGGGAGTACGAGATCCTCTGGCGGCTGCGCTCCGCCGGTGAGCCGTACCGGATGACACCGACCCAGCTGGCCGAGGGCCTGGGCACCCATCCGGCGACGCTGACGAACCGGCTGGACCGCCTGGCGAAGTCCGGCTACGTGACCAGGGAGCCCGCGCCGGGGGACCGCCGGAGCCTGCTCGTCGTACTGACCGAGAAGGGGCGCGACGCCTGGGCGTCCACGATCGGCGATCAGATGGCGACCGAACGCGCGCTCCTGGCCCCGCTGGACGAGGCGGAGCGGGAACAACTCGTCGTCCTGCTGCGCAAGATCGCCTCGGCGGCGGAGTCCGACGGCCCGCCGCTCATGCCGTCCCCCGGCTGAGCGGGCACGCCGCGACGGCGAAAGGGCCGATGCCGAGAGGAATCGCCCGCGTGCGGCCACGGTTCACCGCGACTCGGCACCACGGGTTGGACACCTCAACTATCTTGCTGCCGTGGACCAGTTGACCGCCGAAGATCCGACGCACATCGGCCCCTACCGTCTGATGGCCCGGCTGGGCGCGGGCGGCATGGGTCTGGTGTATCTCGGCCGTTCCGAAGCCGGACGGACCGTGGCCGTGAAAGTGGTGCAGGCCGAGCACGCCCAGCACCCCGAATTCCGCAAGCGGTTCACGCGTGAGGTGGCGGCCGCCCGCCGGGTGGGCGGGACCTGGACGGCGGACGTGCTCGACGCCGACACCGAGGCACAGGTGCCGTGGGTCGCGACCCAGTACATCCCCGGGCCCGACCTGACCACCGTGGTCGCCAAGGACTTCGGGCCGCTGCCCGAGCACTCGGTCCGCACCCTCGCCAACCGCCTGGCCACGGCCCTGGAGTCGGTGCACGGCGCGGGTCTGATCCACCGCGATCTGAAGCCCTCGAACGTGCTGGTGACGGTGGACGGACCACGGGTGATCGACTTCGGGATCGCGCGGGCCGTGGACGGCATCGCCGGGGACAGCCTGCACACCCGCACCGGAATGCTGATCGGCTCCCCCGGCTTCATGTCCCCCGAACAGGTGCGCGGCCTCGAACTCACCCCCGCCAGCGATGTGTTCTGCCTGGGTGCGGTCCTCGTGTACGCCGCCACCGGCCGCCTTCTCTTCGGCGCCACGCAGACCGGTCTGAACGCGCACCTCTTCCGGATCGCGGAGGAGGAGGCGGACCTGACCGGGGTACCGGAGTCGCTCGTCGACCTCGTACGCGCCTGTCTGCACAAGGACCCGGCCCAGCGGCCCACGCCCGCCGACGTGGCCGCCCGTACGGCCGGTGAGCAGGACGGCGAGTGGCTGCCCGGTGCGGTGCTGGCCCAACTCGGAAGGCATGCAGCGCAGTTGCTGGACTTCGCTCCGCAGACGCGGGCCGCGCGTCCGGATCCGCGCGTGCCGGCCCAGGCCCGGCCCGTTCCGGCACAGCCCGTTCCGGCACAGCCCGCGTACACCCCGACGGCACCGGCGGACCGCCGGCCGCCACCGGGGTCCGGGCCGTCCCTGAGCAAGGCACCCGGCGGCCTGCCGACGGCCCCCGTCCCGGCCGACGCGCCGGCTCCGCACCCGATGCGGTGGTGGGGTCTGGGGATGGCCGCGTCGGCTCAGCTGCTGGTGCTGATCGGCACATCGATCACGAGCACCGCGCTACCGGCCGTCCAGGCCGATCTGGGCGCCTCCATCGACGACATGGGCCTGATCTACACCGCTTACACGCTGACCTTCGGCCTGCTGTTGCTGCTCGGCGGGCACCTCTGCGATCTCCTGGGCCGCAAACGGGTGTTCGTCATCGGCGCGACCGGTTTCGCCGTGGCGTTCGCGGTCGGCGGCCTGGCCTCCTCCGCCGGCCTGCTCATCCTCGCCGGCGTGCTCCAGGGCGCGTCCGCCGCGCTGCTCTCGTCGTCCGCGCTGGCCCTGGTCTCCGCCGGATTCAGCGACCCGAGGGAACGCGGCAGGGCTTTCGGCGTCTACGCCGCGGTCGCCGGCGGTGGCCTGGTGTTCGGCGTGTTCGCGAGCGCCACGCTGGTCGACGGCCTGGCATGGCGCATGTGCATGTACGTCATTGCCGCGCTCGCCCTGGTCCTCGCGGTCTGCGCGGCCCCCCTGGTGCACGACCCCCAGCCGGTCCGCAGCCCCGCCCGTCCGGACGTACCGGGCCTGGCCATCGGCTCCGTAGCGCTCATCGCCCTCGCCTTCGGCTTCGACCGGGCCCAGGCGACGGGCTGGACCGCCCCCCTGACCCTGATCCTCCTCACGAGTGGCGCCCTCCTGCTGCCGGCCTTCGTGTGGCAGCAGGCCGTTTCGCCCGGCCCGCTCGTCCCGGCGCACGTGCTCGGGGACCGTAACCGCGCGGGTTCTCTCCTCGCCCTGCTCTTCCTCGGCCTGAGCCTGTTCGTCACGTTCCTGGTCGCGGACAGGTACCTCCAGGCCATCCTCGAATACTCCCCGGCCCACAGCGGCAAGGCCCTGCTGCCCATGGCCGGTGCGACCGTCCTCGCCGCCACCCAGGTCTCCGCCCGTCTGTGCCACCGGCTGGCACCCCGCAACCTGATCGTGCCGGGCCTGCTCCTGACGGCGGTCGGCCTGGCGCTTTTGACCTCCATCGAGATCGATGCGGGCAGCTCGTACACCGCCCAGGTGCTGCCGGGCACACTGCTCATCGGCTTCGGTGCCGGACTGGCCCTCACGCCGCTGCTCACCACCGTGACCGGCCCAGTCGCCGCGCAGGGTTCCGGCGGGACCTCGGCGATGGTTCTCGCGGCCCAGAACATGGGCGTGTGGGCCGCCTGGCCCCTGTTCGCCGGCGTCCTCGCCTCGACGACCTCCGATCGGCTCAGCGGCCTGCCGGACGCCTCCCCCTCGGTGATCGAAGCGGCCAAGGCCGGCTTCTCGCTCAGCCCGAACGACGGGATCGGCAACGCGGTGGAGAGCGGATACACCGCGGTCCTCTGGTGGACGGTCGGTCTCACCCTGCTCGCGAGCGTGCTCGCCGGACTGCTGGTCACGGCCAGGGCTCCGCAGCGGTGACCACGGGGAGCTGCCCCAACGATCAACCCTGAGGGCCGAGTTGGGCGTCACAGGCACCGAGGGGGGCGACACCGCGCCCCCTCGGTGACCCGGAGGCAAGACGTATGAGGCAACGGACCGCACGTATCTCCTCGCTCGCCCTGGCGGTGGCCGCGACCGTGGGGGCGTCCGCATCCGCTCCTTCCGCACAAGCGGCCCCCGCGTTCACCGCACCCGGGCACGAGGCGACCCGGGCGGCGTTGCGGGCCGTGGTGGAGAAGGGCGGGCTGCCCGGCGTGGCCGCCATGGCACGGGACGGCAGGGGCAGCTGGTACGGGGCGGCCGGTCACGCCGACACCGCCACCGGTCGCGAGCGCTCCCCCGACGACCACTTCCGCGGGGCCAGCATCACCAAGACGTTCATCGCGACCGTCCTGCTCCAGCTGGAGGCGGAGGGGAGGCTGAGCCTCGACGACTCGGTCGAGCACTGGCTGCCCGGCCTGGTGCGGGGCAACGGGTACGACGGGAACCGGATCACCCTGCGCGCACTCCTCAACCACACCAGCGGCATCGCCGACCACACCTCGGACCCCGCGTTCGTGCACGACGCCGCCGGCCCCGGTTTCCCCGAGCACCGGTACGACACCCATACGCCCGAGGAGCTGGTGGCGGTGGCGCTGAAGCACCCGCCGGTCCCCGACCCGGAGAAGACACCGCTGTACTCGAACACCAACTACGTCGTGGCCGGGATGGTCATCGAGCGGGCGACGGGCCGTTCGTACGCCCAGGAGACCACCCGCCGCATCATCCGGCCGCTGAAGCTGCGCGGGACGTCGTTCCCCGGCACGGCGCCGCAGCTGCCCGACCCGCACCCCGTCGGCTACTCCCGCCTCCACCAGGAGGCCCCCGGCGCCGAGATCCATGACGCCACCGAGCAGAACATGACCTGGCTGGGCGCGTCCGGCGACATCATCTCCACCGCAGGCGACCTCAACCGCTTCCAACGCGCCCTGATGGCAGGCCGGTTGCTGCCGCCCGCGCAGATGGCCGAAATGCTCGACGAGGTGCCGCTGGGCGACGGGACCGGGTACGGACTCGGTGTGGAGTTCGCGCGGTTGTCCTGCGGTGTGAAGGTGGTGGGCAAGAGCGGCCGTACGAACGGTTCCCTCTCGGCGATGGTCGGCACACAGGACGGGAAGCACCGGCTGACGTTCAACATCAACGGTGACTGGCTGCTGAGCGGGGCGGTCTACGTCGATGTGATCGAGGCCGAGTTCTGCGGCAAGGCCCCGGCGCGCAGGTCCCGCGCCGGACTGGCGCCGGTGTCCTGAGAGCCCGGGACCGGAGAGACGGAAGGGCTCCACCCGGGTCGCGGGTGGAGCCCTTCCTGCCGGGTGTGCTGCCGCCCGGACTAGTGCTGGGCGGTGCGCCGTCGGCGCATCCACCACATGAGGCCGCCGCCGGCCGCCGCGAGCACCGCGGCGACGCCCGCGATCAGGCCGACGGGGGTGTCGCTGCCGGTGCGGGCGAGATCGCCGCCGGGGCCGCCCGGCCCGGACGTGGCCGGGGGCTGTCCGCCGTTGCTGCGGGTCGGGTCCGGCGTGCCCGGCGTGGAGGGCTTGCCGGTCGGGGTCGGCTTGCCGATGTGCGACGGGGTGGGAGTGGGGTCGCCGCCCGGGTCCTCGCCGCTCTCGTCACCGCTGGGCCCGGCACCGAGGTAGAGAGTGTCGGTGTCCCGGTAGGAGGTGTCGTCGGATTCGCGGGAGTTGCGGGTGGTGTTGTCCAGGTCCCGGTTCTCCAGGTCGAAGCGCGCCTTACTGATGTTGCGCTTGGGCTGCTTGGAGAAGTCGACGCCGCCGACCCCCTGCTTGTAGATCTTGCCGCCGTACTTCAGCTCGAACCACTCGATGCCCTCCTTGATCGTCTTCATGTACTTGTCCCAGACCATTTCGCGGGTCCAGTCCTGGTGCGGGGCCCGGATCGGCCACGCGGAGACGTCGTTGGAGTTGATGATCCGGTGGAAGTCCGTCGGGGACTTGGCGTCGGTCTGGCGGATGTACTCGGCGGCGACGCGGGCGTTGTAGACGGCGCGCAGATCTGCGTACTTGGGGTCCTTGTTCACCCGCTCCTGGATGACCGGGACGATGTTGGCGTTGACCGACACCTCGATCTGCTTCTTCTCGGCGTCCGAGAGGTCGGTGCACTCGGTGGAGCCGGGGACGGTGTAGTCGACGTCCAGCCACTGGGCGGACACGTCCATCGGCGAGTCGAGGATGTAGATCCCGCCGTCCTGCTCGCGGACCTTCGCCTCGTCGGGCTCGATCCAGAACCGGGTGCCGGGGAAGCACGGTATGCCGTTGCGGCGCGGCGCGGTGTCCCAGTAGCGCTTGCCCTCGGCGTGCTTGTCCGGGTTCAGCGCCTCGGAGAAGTCGTACTTCATGAGCAGGTCCGCGTCGAGAAGAACCCGGCCGGCGTCGGTCTTGCCGAACTTCGTGTCCATGACCTTGCCCGGCTGGTCCGGGTTCAGGTTGACCCAGAACTTGTCGGGGGTCAGCGCGAGCCAGGTGAACAGGGCGTCGGAGGAGAGCTGCATCCTCCTCTCACCGCCGAAGCCGGGGTTGTTGTCCGGGTCGGGCATCTGGTCGGCACGCATGGAGTACTGCATGCCCTTGCCCTTGCCGAGGCCACCGACGTAGCGGAGCTCCATGGTGGTGAAGTCGACGCCGCCGGGGCCGCCCCTGGGGAGGGTGCCCCTCGGGTCGAGGCGGTTGGCGTCCCGCTGGAAGCGCTTGGCCTCCTCCAGGGTCTTCCCGGAGGAGATGGCGCGCTGGTTGGCGGGACCGCGGGTGCCGCAGTTGTTGGCACCGGCCGCCATGAGCTGCGTCTGTGTGCCGCCGGTCTGGCAGGCGGGGGCGAACCACCGCTGATGGTCGGAGAATCCGCGGATCGGGGTGGTCTTGGGCACCGGGTTGTAGAACCGCTGGTTGCCGCGGACCTGGCCGGACTTGCCGCCCCGCATGGCGCGGACGTCGCGTTCCAGGTCGTTGATGTGCTTGACCTGGCCCTGGGTGAACTTCTTCGCGCCGGTGAAGCGGAAGGTGTGCTTGGGCAGCGACTTGGCGACGACCCGGTCCTTCGCGAGCTGCTTGGCGGTCAGCTTGCTGTTGGACTTGAACTCGTTGAACTCTTTGGTCTTCTTGTTGTAGGCGTCGTAGCGGCGCTCACCGACCTTGTCGCCGTTCTTGTCGAACAGCTCGACGGTGACCTCGCACAGCCAGTCCGGGCCGATCAGGCGGTAGTCCTTGACGAGCTGACGCTCGAAGCCGGAGCCCTTGTGGTTGTTGACCTGGTTGCGGATGTACCGCTTGTCGAACCAGTGCTTGAACCCCAGGCCCTCCTTGTTCGCGAAGTACCGGGCGTAGATCTCCATGGCCCGGTCCTCGGGCTTCTTGGAGAGGTCGGCGGCCTTCTTCCAGGCCGCCACGTTCTTCTCCAGGTCGCCGGGGACCTTGGACAGTGCCTGCGTCTTCTCGGCGGCCGTCGGTGTCTTCAGGCCGTCGTACGCCTGGCCCGGAAGGTCGTACTCGAACTTCCGCGGGAGGGCGGTGTCCTTGTGGAGGTTGCCGGTGAGGTCGTTGGGGAACCCGGAGTTCGCCGGGGTCTTCGCGGCAGGCGGGAGATTGTTGCGGGTGTCGCAGCGCTCACCGGAGTTCTTTTTCAGCTTCGCCGAGACCGGCGGCAGCTTCGGTGGCGCGGCCTGGACGGCCGGCAGTCCGGTCATGGTGACGGCCGCGGTCAGGCCGAAGGCGGCCGTGAAACGGGCCGCGAACCGCCACCGGGACGGTATGCGGAGCAGTTTGTTCAAGAGCTCGTCTTTCCCTCGGATGGGGCCTGAGGGGTTGTGGGCGGCACGTTGGGCCCCCGTGACGTGTACGCGCCGCCCGGACACCATAGCCACAACTGCGCCTTGGCAAAGAGGAGTTAATGGCGTGTCGGCACCGCAGCTCCCCGCCCCCTTCACACCTCGGTCGCCGGCTCCCCGCGCCTTGGAGGTTGCGCGGACAGACGTGCGTTCGCGCGTTGATGGGCGGCGGGGTCCGTGCGGGGCCGGGGG
>NZ_JBCEWQ010000047.1:0-52342 GCF_038448545.1 Streptomyces sp. CLV115 | reverse complement strand
GGGGAGGGCCGTCGAGGGGGTGCGGGCGGCGTTGCCGCAGGCGCTGCGAGCCGTACTCGCCGCGTACCCGGCAGCCGAAGCAGGTGCAGGGCACCTTGCCGTTCGAGTCGGGGAAGTACCGCCAGCCGGTTACCTGGCTGACCGCGCGGATGCGGTGCACCTCGCGCTTGGTGACCGTCCGGGGGACGAACACCTCCCAGCCGCGCGGGTCGGGCAGGGCGGCGACCCGGCGTACGGCCTCGGCGGCCGTGACCGTCGCGGGGTCGCGGTGGTAGCGGCCCAGGGTGACGGGTTCGTCGTCCGGCAGGCGGATGTGCACGGCGACGAGTCCGCGCGGGCCGCTGCGCCGGGACAGTTCGCGCAGCCACTGGTGGGTGAGGGTGTACGAGGGGAGGACGGGGAAGCAGTAGAGACCCCGTGGCAGTGAGGCGTCGCGGCCGTGGCTGATGGCCCGTATTCCGGAGCGGCGGACGCGTGAAGCGTTCGCGGCGGGTGTCAGGTGCACGAACATTGCCATGCGGGCGATGCTAACGAGTGGGTGTGCGCCCGGAGGGGTCCGGTGTGTGTTCTGGGATGCTCGGCGGTGTGGATGCGGGCAGCGTGGTCGTGCAGATGATCGTCGTGCGGTGGTCCGTGTCGTCCCGGGGCGGCGAGGGCGCCCGACTGCGATCCCGGGTGCCGAAGGGTTTCCTGCTGCCCGAGGGGGTGTCCGGGCCCGTCGTCCACCGAGTGGAGTGCGACGAGCTGAACGGGTTCGTGCCGCGCTTCCGTACGTTCGACAGCCTTCGTCCGCTGGAGAGCGACACGCCGTTGCGGCTTGCGGTGGAGGCCGACGGCGTACGTGTCTTCGCCGACCGGAACCGCAGGGTCACCGCTCCTCCGGCGCGTCGGCTGAGGGCCGGGCAGTGGCTGCGCTGGCGGGACACGTCCAGCGGGCGCCGACGGGTCGAGATGACGGTCGTGAACGTCGCGGCCGTCGGCCGTCCGCCGTCGAACCTCTTTCTCGGGGCACCCGCGTACAGCGCCGAATCCGTGGAGACCTGGATCGGGTAACAGGCGGCCCGCCGGTCGTTGTTGATCATCAAGAGTGCAGAATGGGTCGTATGTCGATAACGAACACCCCTGAAACGGCAACGGTCGACGATGCTGAGGAGATCGGCCGCATGCTGGCCAGTGCCTTCGACGACGACCCGATGATGCGCTGGTTCTTCCCCGAGGGCTCCTCCCGCGAGGAGGGGATGGCCCGCTACTTCAGCACGATCTTCGCCCGGCAGTACGTCCGGCACGGCGTGTGCGAGCGGACCGGCGCGGCGGCCGCCTTCTGGGTGTCGCCGGAGGGCCAGGAGAAGGCCGTTCCCGACGCGGAGACCGTTCAGGAGCTGGAGAACATCCTCGGCGACCGGGCTCCGCTGTTCCGTGAGGCCGTCGAGGCGGCGGCCGAGCACGGGCCGAAGGAGCCCCACTGGTACCTGGCGGTGGTCGGCGCGGACCCGGCCGCCCGGGGGCAGGGGCACGGGGCGGCGCTGCTGCGGTCGGGCCTGGCCAAGGCCGACGCGGCGGGCCTGCCGGTCTACCTGGAGTCCTCCAAGCCGGACAACCTGCCCTTCTACGAGCACTTCGGCTTCACCGTGCTCGGCGAGGCGGAGCTGCCGGGCGGCGGACCGAAGCTGTGGGCCATGCGGCGCGCTCCCCGTACGCCGGACGGTGTCTGAGACCCCTCGTACGGAATGACCGGCCGGCGTCGGCTCCGGCGCCGGTCATCAGTCCTGGGCCGGGGCAGAACGGCCCTGGTTCCCAAGGTGGTTCGGCCAGGAGACGGCCACGAGACGGCCAGGAGCGCGGCGGCGGCCATGGAGGGGCCACGGACTTGAGCCGGGGCGGTCCGCCGGGGGCGGTCCCGGTCGCTCGCCCCGGACATGGCAGCCCTCTCCCGTACGGCTCTAGAGCTTGTCGGCGCACAGGAGGCGGTCGCTGCGCACCGGGTCGTCGTCGATCAGCGAGTTCTCGGTGAACATGGCGTCCGCCTCGCCGTCGCACGGGTCGTCGAAGCCGCCCACGATCGCGTCCTCAAGGACCTTCGTGACCTTGTGGGTGGCGCCGTTCTTCCTGCCCGTGGCCCGGCAGGCCACTTCCGAGGCGGGGCTGCCGTTCCCGGCCGTGCTGTGCACGCAGTCACCGACCTGGATCCGCGGGCCACCGCCTCCGCCAGGGTCGCCGGGGTGCGGGGCCTTCAGGTTGCGCATGCAGGCGTAGCCCTCGCCGGAGACCGGCCGGTCCTCCAGGATCGCCATGCTGATCGGGACGTTGACCGCGAAGTCGGTGTCGTCGGAACAGGCGGAGGCCTCGAAGGGGTCGGGGAAGCCGATGTCGGCCCGGTCGACGACCTTCGCGACGGCCTCGGGACCGTCGCAGGGAACCTCGCGGTAGACGTCCTTCTTGCCCGGCTCGGCGGCCGCGCACTCGCCCTCGGCGAGGAACTGCTCTCCGTACGACGGATTCACGGAGGGGGTCGGGGAGGCGACGGCGGATGCCCGGGTCACGTCCGACGGAGTGCCGTCGCCCGCCTTCCCGCAGCCGGTGATCAGCACCAGCGCCGCGACCGCGGCGGCGGTGGCGGTGGCGGCAGCGTGTCTGCCTGATGACGGCGGTATGCGACCGCTCTTCGTGCGCACGGTTCCCCCCTCGGGCTCGATCTCCGATTCTACGATCGACTGCCCTCTCCGGAGCGTGAGTTGCGCGGCGGAACCGGGGCGCGGGCACCGCGACGGGGGGACAGCCCGACCACCGATCCGGATGATCGCCCCATCGCGCCGGCCCCCGACCGGCGGGCACCGTGTGGGGCACAGGGCGGCGGGATGTGAATCCCCATCAGGAGTATCACCGCGGCCAGGACTTCGAGGATTGAGGACGTACACGTGACGAAGCACAAGCGGGCGCTGGCCGGTGCACTCACACTCGCCGTGGCGCTCGGCATCGCGGGGGCCGGGCTCCCGGGGAGCGCCGCCGCCACGACCACCGCCGCGGTGTCCGCGGGACACGGGTCCGCCACCGATCACGCCCGGTTGCAGGAGATCCTCCGGCGGCTGACCACCGTCGACGGCGCGCCCGGAGCCCTTGTCGAGGTGCGGGACCGGCACGGCAGCACGGTGCTGACCAGCGGTGTCGCGGATGTGAAGAGCCAGGCGCCGGTCGACCGCGACAGCAGGTTCCGGATCGGCAGCATGACCAAGATGTTCACGGCGACGGTCATGCTCCAGCTGGTGGGAGAGCACAGTGTCCGCCTCGACGCTCCGGTGGAGCGCTATCTGCCCGGCGTTGTTCGCGGACACGGCAACGACGGACGGAGGATCACCGTCCGTCAGCTGCTCCAGCACACCAGCGGCCTGCCCGATTTCCTCGACCACCTCAAGCCGCAGGAAGTCGTCTCGAACCCGCTGGTCCGCTACGACCCCCGCGACCTCGTGGACCTGGCGCTCAAGTACCCCCGGGTCTTCGAGCCGGGCACCGACTGGGACTACTCCAACACGAACTACCTGCTCGCCGGTCTGATCATCGAGAGGGTGACCGGCAACACGTACGCCGAGGAGGTCCGCGAGCGCATCATCGAACCGCTGCACCTGCACGAGACGTACGTGCCGCACGCCTCGTCGATCCCCGGCCCGCACCCGCGCGGGTACGCCCGGCCCGGCAAGGACGCGCCTCTCCTGGACATCACGGAGGTCGACCCGTCCGTCGGCGGCGCGGCCGGCGGGATGATCTCCAGCGGTACCGATCTCAACCGGTTCCTGGGGGCTCTCCTCCGCGGCGACCTGCTGCGCCCGGCCGAGCTCCGGGAAATGATGAAGACCCGGTGCACCGGCAGCAAGGGCGGCCGCGCGTACGGCCTCGGTCTGGAGAGCCGGCCGCTTCCCGGCGGCGGCCTCTACTGGGGGCACGCCGGTGACTTCCTGGGGTACGAGACGATGGCCGGTGCCACGGTCGACGGCAGGCGGGCGACGGTCGTGGTCAATCTCGGCCCGGGAGGCCCGGACGCCCAGAGCGATGACATCGAGAGCGCCGTCCGGACGGCGCTCTCCGCGGGCCGCCCCTCTGCTCGCCGGTAGCGTGCCCGCGGCGGGGTGGGGCGGCAACGCGGTCCTGCGCGGCACGGCTGCGGCGCTCGCCGCCTTCACCGGGGCCGGGTGCCGGAGGATCAGTACGTGAGGGCGTTGTCCATATCGCTCTGCCAGTACGTGACGAAGCCGTTGTCGCCCCAGAACGTGCCGGCGGGGAGCGTCAGCTCGGCCGGGGCGCCCGTGGAGCCCTGGTCGGCCTTGCCGGTGAAGTACACCGTGAGGTGGGTGCCCTTGTGCAGTTCCTGTCCGTCGGGCTCACCGGACAGCCCGATCGAGGCGTAGGCGGACTGGCCCGGCTCAAGGGTGACCACGGCCTGCGGGATGCTGTCGCGGAGGACCGGGAAGGCGGCCTGGGCGTCGTCGAACCGGAGCCCCGGAGCGTGGTACGCGTAGCAGGGGGCGGAACCGGTGTTGGTCGCGGTGAGCAGCAGGTGGTTGATGGGGCGGCTCACCTTCGTGATGGTGACCTTGGTGTTCGAGCCGGTGCAGGTGACGGGGGACTTGCTGCCGCCCCCGGTGGCGCCGGAGCCGCTCTTCCCGCTGCTGCCGCTGCCGCCGGTGGAGCCCTTGGAAGCGGTGGAGACGTTCTCGGCGGGCGCGTCGGCCTTGCCGCCGCCGGTCTCCTTCGCGTCCCCGGCGTCCTTGCCCGTGTCGGGGGTGGCGGTGCTGCTCGCTGCCGGAGCCGCCGCGTCGGACTTGCCGTCGTTCCCGTTGTCGTTGCCGCCGCAGGCGGTGAGCGAGAGGGCGGCCAGGAGGGCGGTCGCGGCGAGGGCGGTGGTGCGGATGTGGTTGCGCATGGTGCTGGTACTCCCCGTGTGGTGGTGTCGGTGTTCGGTCAGTTGTGGCAGATCAGGAACATGACGATCGCGGTGGACACGATCACCACTCCGATGGCCACGGCATCGATGGGCTCGATGCGGAAGTGGATTCGCACTGCGTTGTCCCGGTGGTCGCTGCGGTGTGGTCACAGATTGCGGGGCGGCGGATTCCGGCCGCAACGCCGAACAGCCCATTGGGGAAGCTGGAATGGCTGCGCGTACTGTGACCTGGGCAGATTCCACGTCCCTGGAACGGCGTTCCGGGACGGACCAGGAGGGGGAACGCCGCAGTGGTGACGCCGGAGGCCGGGGAATTCGCGGCCCTGCTGAAGGAACTGAAGGAACGTTCGGGACGCAGTTACGGGGTGCTCGCCGGGAGACTGCACGTCAGCACGTCGACGCTGCACCGGTACTGCAACGGTGACGCGGTGCCGAACGAGTACGCCCCGGTGGAGCGGCTGGCGCGGTTGTGCGCGGCGACTCCGGAAGAGCTGGTGGAGCTGCACCGGCGGTGGATCGTGGCGGATGCGGCGCGGAGACGCCCCGCCCAGACTGCTCCTGCGGCTGCTCCCGATCCGGCTCCGGCTCCTGCTCCCGCGCCCGTTCCGGCTGCTGTTCCTGCTCCTGAAGAGCCGGTGCGGGATGCGAGTTCCGAGGCCGGGGCCGGTGGCGGCGTGTCAGGGAGCACGTCCGAAGCCGGAGCCGAGCACGAGACCGCATCCGGATCGCTGTCCGGAGCCGAGTCCGGACCCACGATTCTGGCCGGTGGGCCGCGCCGGCCCCGGCGGTTCCCGGCCTCCGCACGGGCACGGGTGCTGCTCGCGGCCGTCGCCGTCGTCGCGCTGAGCGTGCCGACCTCGATCGTCGTCAGCAATCTGTCGGGCGCGGGCAAGGACGACCTCAGCAACGTCCCCGCCGTGGAGCCGAAGTACCCGGACGACGACGCGCGCGCCCGGTCCGGCCCCGACCCGAGCGCCACCGCCTCGCCCGGCGGGACGAAGAAGTCGGGCAAGCCCGTACCGTCCGGCTCGGCGACCGTCTCGTCCCCGCCGTCCGGCGGCGCCTCCGCCACGTCCGGGCGGCGCGGCTCGGGAGCCGGGCCGGGCGGGCAGCAGAGCGGGGGAGTACCGCTGAGCGCCACGATCAGCTCGTACAACTGGGAAGAGCCCTGCGGCCAGCACTACGTACTGGACCAGAAGCCGGAGGACGTGCCTCCGCCGCCCTCGCCGCAGGGCACCCGGGGCTGGGCCAAGGCGCTCGGCGGGGTGGACGGCGGCAGCATGCAGCTCGAAGTCACCGTGCAGGGGAAGTCGGGGCAGGCCGTCGTGCTGAACGGACTGCATGTGCGGACGCTGTCCCGGAAGGCGCCGCTGGCGTGGTCGGCGTACTCGATGGGCGAGGGCTGCGGGAGCGGCGTCACTCCGCAGTCCTTCGACGTCGACCTCGACGACAGCCGGCCGGACCTCACCCCGGTGGCGGGGCAGCAGGGGGACACCCGGGTGCCGCCGAAGGACTTCCCGTTCAAGGTGACCTCCACCGATGTGGAGGTGTTCGACCTCACGGTCCACGTCGAAGGGCACGACGTCAGCTGGTACCTGGACCTGGAGTGGAGCAGCGGCGGCCGGACGGGGATGCTGCGCATCGACGACGGCGGGAAGCCGTTCCGTACCAGCAGCATCCAGGCGCGGCCGAACTACATGTACCGGTACGACACGGCCCAGTGGGTGACCAAGGAGTAGGACCGGCGTCCCTCGTGGTCACGGCCACCGGGCCGGTGCGTACGAATCCGTGCGGACGACCGACCGGCGCCCCGGCAGAGGCGCTCGGCGGTCAGAGGCGCTCCGGGGTCAGAGGCGCTCGGGGGTCCGGATGCCGAGAAGTTCCATGCCCTGGTGCAGGGTGCGGGCGGTGAGGTCCGAGAGGAAGAGGCGGTTCTCGGCCACATCGCCCGGCACCTCGGGCTTGAGCACCGGGCACTGGTCGTAGAACGTCGTGAAGAGCGACGACAGCTGGTAGAGGTACGAGGCCAGCTTGTGCGGCTCGTACGCGGCGGCGACCTCGGCCACGACCTCGGCGAACTGGTCCAGGTGCAGGGCCAGCGCGCGCTCGGCCGGGGCCAGCTCCAGCTCCGGGTGGGGCTGGGACTTCAGCTCGCCCGCCTTGCGCTTGATCGAGCGGGACCGGGCGTGCGCGTACTGGATGTACACGCTGGTGTCGCCGGTCAGCGAGACCATCTGGTCCAGGTCGAACTTGTAGTCCCGGGCGGCCGACGTCGACAGGTCCGCGTACTTCACCGCGCCGATGCCGACCTGCGTGGCCCGCTCGGTGATCTCGTCCTCGGTGAGGTCCTTGGCCTTCTCGCGCACGACGGTGGACGCCCGGTCGATCGCCTCGTCCAGGAGGTCGGCCAGCCGGACCGTCTCGCCCTCACGGGTCTTGAACGGCTTGCCGTCCTTGCCGAGCACCGTGCCGAAGGCGAGCTGCACGGCCTTGACGTCCTCGCTCAGCCAGCCGGCCCGGCGGGCGGTCTCGAAGACCATCTTGAAGTGCAGGGCCTGCCGGGCGTCCACGACGTACAGCAGGGTGCTCGCCTTGAGGTTCTGCACCCGGTCGCGGACCGCGGAGAGGTCGGTCGCCGCGTAGCCGTAGCCGCCGTTCGACTTCTTGACGATCAGCGGCGTCGGGTTGCCGTCGGGGCCCTTCACATCGTCGAAGAAGACACAGAGCGCGCCCTCGGAGCGGACGGCGACGCCCGACTCCTCAAGGATCCGGCAGGTCTCCTCAAGCATGTCGTTGTAGCCGGACTCGCCGACGATGTCGGCGTCCCGGATCTCCATGTCGAGCTTGTCGAAGACCGAGTAGAAGTAGATCTTCGACTCGTCGACGAAGCGCTGCCACATGGCGAGCGTCTCCTCGTCGCCGGCCTGGAGCGCCACGACGCGGTCCCGGGAACGGGCCTTGAACTCCTCGTCGGAGTCGAAGAGCGCGCGCGAGGCCTTGTAGAGCCGGTTCAGCGAGGACATGGCGGCCTCGCCGTCCGCCTCGCTGCCGCCCTCGTGGGTCAGCTCGTCCGGGTGCTCGGTCAGGTACTGGATGAGCATGCCGAACTGGGTGCCCCAGTCGCCGATGTGGTGCCTGCGGACCACGGACTCGCCCGTGAACTCCAGGATCTGCACCATCGCGTCACCGATCACCGCGGAACGCAGGTGGCCGACGTGCATCTCCTTGGCCACGTTCGGCTGGGCGTAGTCGATGACGGTCGTGCCGGCGGCGCTGTTGTACGGCACGCCGAGCCGGCCCGCGTCGTCCGCGGCGCGCGCGGCGAGGGTCTCGACGATCGCCTTGTCGGTGAGCGTGATGTTGAGGAAGCCGGGCCCGGAGACCTCGATCTCCTTGATCAGGTCGCCCGCCGGGATCGCGGCCGTGACCTGCGAGGCGAGCTCGCGCGGGTTGCCCTTGAGCTTCTTGGCGAGGGCCAGGATGCCGTTGGCCTGGAAGTCGGCCCGGTCGCTTCGGCGCAGCAGCGGGTCCGCGGTGCCGGCATCCGGCAGGGCTGCCGTCAGGGCGTCCGCGAGCTGCTGCTGGAGCGTGGAAGCGAGGGAATTGACCGAGGCCATGAGCTGGCTGCCGTTTCCGTAGGAGTACAAGGGATCACGCCCAGTATCCCACGGGGCGCAAAGCCGTTTTCGCGCTGCCGGTGGGACCTGGGAGAATGGGCGTGCCCCTATGAGTCCCACAAGGGTGTTTCCTACGAGTCCTACAAGAGAGAAGGACGTGCAGACCGTGGCTCAGAGTCAGAGCAGCACAGAGACCGACTGGGTCTCCCGCTTCGCGGACGATGTCATCGCCGAATCGGAGCGTCGTGCGCCTGGCAAACCGGTCGTCGTCGCGTCCGGCCTCTCCCCGTCGGGCCCGATCCACCTGGGCAACCTCCGCGAGGTCATGACCCCGCACCTGGTCGCCGACGAGATCCGCCGCCGGGGTCACACCGTCCGGCACCTGATCTCGTGGGACGACTACGACCGGTACCGCAAGGTGCCGAACGGTGTCCCGGGCATCGACGAGTCCTGGGCCGAGCACATCGGCAAGCCGCTGACCTCGGTGCCCGCCCCGGCCGGTTCCGCGTATCCGAACTGGGCCGAGCACTTCAAGGCCGCCATGACCGCCGCGCTGGACGAGCTGGGTGTCGAGTACGACGGCATCAGCCAGACCGAGCAGTACACGGCGGGCACCTACCGCGAGCAGATCCTGCACGCGATGAAGCACCGCGCCGACATCGACGCCGTCCTCGACCGCTACCGGACGAAGAAGGACCCGGCGGCCGCGGGCGCCAAGGGCGGCAAGAAGCCGCAGCAGCAGAAGAAGGTCGACGAGGCCGAGCTGGAGGCCGAGGCGGGCTCCGGCGCGGCGAGCGAGGACGACGGCAGCGGCGGCTCGTCCGGCTACTTCCCGTACAAGCCCTACTGCGGCAACTGCGAGAAGGACCTCACCACCGTCACGTCGTACGACGACGACAGCACCGAGCTGAACTACACCTGCACGGCCTGCGGCTTCGCCGAGACGGTGCGGCTGAGCGAGTTCAACCGCGGCAAGCTGGTCTGGAAGGTCGACTGGCCGATGCGCTGGGCGTACGAGGGCGTGATCTTCGAGCCGAGCGGGGTGGACCACTCCTCGCCGGGCTCGTCGTTCGTCGTCGGCGGCCAGATCGTCCGCGAGATCTTCGACGGGGTGCAGCCGATCGGCCCGATGTACGCCTTCGTCGGCATCTCTGGCATGGCGAAGATGTCCTCCAGCAAGGGCGGCGTGCCGACCCCGGCCGACGCGCTGAAGATCATGGAGGCGCCGCTGCTGCGCTGGCTGTACGCGCGCCGCAAGCCCAACCAGTCCTTCAAGATCGCCTTCGACCAGGAGATCCAGCGGCTCTACGACGAGTGGGACTCGCTGGCGCGCAAGGTCGCCGACGGTTCGGTGCTGCCGGCCGACGCCGCCGCGTACGCGCGGGCCGTCGGCACGGCCGCCGGTGAGCTGCCGAGCACGCCGCGCCCGCTGCCGTACCGGACGCTCGCCTCGGTCGTCGACATCACGGCCGGGCACGACGAGCAGACGCTGCGCATCCTGAGCGAGCTGGACCCGGAGAACCCGCTGACCGCGCTGGACGAGGCGCGGCCGCGGCTGGACCGCGCGGAGAACTGGATCACCAGCCAGGTCCCGGCCGAGGCCCGCACGATCGTGCGCGAAGAGCCGGACAAGGAACTGCTCGGTTCGCTGGACGAGCAGGGCCGCCAGTCGCTGCGGCTGCTCGTGGAGGGGCTGGACTCGCACTGGTCGCTGGACGGGCTCACCACGCTCGTCTACGGCGTGCCGAAGATCCTGGCGGGCCTGGAGCCGGACGCCAAGCCGACGCCCGAGCTGAAGGTCGCGCAGCGGTCGTTCTTCGCGCTGCTGTACCGGCTGCTGGTCAGCCGGGACACGGGGCCGCGGCTGCCCACGCTGCTGCTGGCCGTGGGCGCCGACCGGGTCCGCAGGCTGCTGGGCGCGTAGCGGTTCGTAGCGGGTCGTAGGGATTCGTTCCGGTTCGATTCCGGTTCGTTGTTCACGTAAGGGCCGTCACCCGGTGGATCGGGTGGCGGCCCTTCGGCGTTGCTGCGGCGTCGCTGTGGTGTTGTCCGCGGTGTTGTCTGGGCTGTGGCTGTGGCTGTGGCTGTGGCTCGCGGCTCTCAGGCGATGTGGTCCGCTTCGAGTTCCGCGTGGTAGCGGTTCTTGAACTCCGGCATCATGCGGCGGATCAGCGCCGCGCTGCGCGGGTGCCTGACGTTGTGGCCGTCCGTGACGTGTATGTCCAGGGCGTCGACGCTCGGGTAGTCGTTGTGCTGGTTCACGAACGCGGCGAACACCTCGTACGCGATCGCGGCGAACTCCGCGTCCTCCTGCGCCCACTCGGCGGGGTCCGGCTCGGGCTCCTGGGGCTGTTCCTGGAGCTGTTCCCGGTCCTCGTGGTTCTGCTGGGGCTGCCCCTGCCCCTGCGCCTGTTCCTGCTCCTGCGCCAGTTCCGGGTCCTGCTGCTGGTGCTGTGCGGTACGGGGGCCGGGTACGGCGCCGATCGTGCCCACGCTGCCCAGGGGGCGGGTGCGGCCGCCGGGGCCGGTGGGGACCATCACCGGGGTCGGCTCAAGACCCTCGACGTACGTCGGGTTGTAGGCGCTCTCGTACGCCTCGTCCGGGACCTGGGGTGCCGCGAACCAGGGGCTCTCGTGCGAGCCGGGCCCTTCCTGCTGCCAGTCCTCGGGCAACTCCCCGGCGGCGCCGGGGTCGGAGGGGTGACCGTGTTGCGGGTGCTGCTGCTGTTGCTGATGTTGCGGTTGGGCCTGCTGGTGTTGTTGCTGCTGCTGGTGGTGTACGTGCTGGGCGTGGTCCGGTTCGTACTGCTCGGCGTACTGCTGCTCGGGGGCGTACGGCAACTCGGGCTGGAGCTCGCCGGTTTCGACCTGGGCCAGGGCCTGGGCCGGGGGCAGCAGGGCGGGTTCGATGCCCGCGGCGGCCAGGCCGGCCGGGGCGGTCTCGGCGAGCGGGACGCCGTACTTCGCCAGGCGCAGCGGCATCAGGGACTCGACCGGGGCCTTGCGGCGCCAGCTGCGGCCGAAACGGGCCTGGAGGCGGGCCTGGTAGATCAGCCGGTCCTGTTCGAGCTTGATGACCTGCTCGTAACTGCGGAGCTCCCAGAGCTTCATCCGGCGCCACAGCTTGAACGTCGGTACGGGGGAGAGCAGCCAGCGGGTGAGGCGGACGCCCTCCATGTGCTTGTCGGCCGTGATGTCGGCGATCCGGCCCACCGCGTGGCGGGCGGCCTCGACGGAGACCACGAAGAGCACCGGGATGACCGCGTGCATGCCGACGCCGAGCGGGTCGGGCCAGGCCGCGGCGCCGTTGAAGGCGATCGTCGCGGCGGTCAGCAGCCAGGCGGTCTGGCGCAGCAGCGGGAACGGGATGCGCAGCCAGGTCAGCAGCAGGTCCAGCGCGAGCAGGACACAGATGCCCGCGTCGATGCCGATCGGGAAGACCAGCGAGAAGTCCCCGAAACCCTTCTGGAGGGCGAGCTCGCGCACCGCCGCGTACGACCCCGCGAACCCGATCGCGGCGATGAGTACCGCTCCGGCGACCACGAGACCGATGAGTATCCGGTGGGTTCGTGTCAGCTGCATCGCGGCCACCCGCGTTCCCTCCCCGTTTCCCGTATCCGACGTCAGGTTCTGGCGTCGTGCTGTGACTTCTGGCGGGCACAGCCTGGCACATGGGGGCGCGGGGCATTGCGCGGGGAGGGGCGAAGCCCGGCGCTCGGGGGAGCGCCGGGCTTCGTGAAACCGCCTCCGGGCCGGAGCGTGACCGGCTCTTCGGACGGGCCGGGTGCCGCTAGCCGGCCGTCTTGACGGACGACTTGTGGGCGGAGGTCTTCTTCTTGTCCGTCGACTTCTTGCTGTCGTCGGACTTGTCGTCCTCGGCCTTGCCGTCCGAGGACTTGGGGTCGTCCGCCTTGTCCGTGGCCTTCTCGCCCGGTGTGGCCGTGCCGGCGGCGACCGCGGCCACCGCTTCCTTGGCCGCCTTCTCGGCGCCCTTCATGATGTCGCCGGCGGAGGGGGTCTTCGCGCCCGCGTAGCCCGCACCGTTGTAGGTGAGGGTGATGACGACGTTCTCCGTGCGGGTCACGACCGTGGCGTACTTGAAGTCCTCGCCGGTCTTGCTGAGGTCGTAGGCGATCGTGCTCGCCTGGTCCCCGATGCCCGTGGCGGGCGTTTCGACGACCTTCTTGGCGCCCTCGGCCGCCTTCGCCTTGTCGACCTGCTTCGCGAAGTCCTGCTGCGCGCGCTTGGCGCCGCTGCCCAGGGCCTGGTCCGATTCGAAGCGGGTGAAGCCGACGTCGAGCCAGCGGTACTGGGAGCCCTTCACACCGTTGTCGTCGAGGCCGTTCCAGGAGCAGCCGGCGCGGGAGGTGATGTCGCTGGAGTTGGCTGCCGTGCCGTTCTTGGACTTCGCCGAGGGAACCAGGGACGTGACCGTCTTCTTGGTGATCGACTTGCACGGGTCGGGCAGCGCGGCGAACTTCGCGGGCTCGACGGTCGGTTCCGCCTTCTTGCTCGCGCTCGGCGATGCGGACGACTCGGACGAGCCCGATTCCTTCTTGTCGCCGGAGTCCGACGAGCAGCCGGCGACGACGAGCATCACCGGGACGGCGGCGCAGGCGAGTATGCGGGAGAGTCGCGGGGCTGAACGGTGCATGGTTCCTTCACTCGGGTGGCGCGGCGGGCGGGCTGCCAGGTGGTCGGGCGGGCGGTCGGGCGGTGGTCCGGAGGGTGTTCCGGAAGCTGCTCCGGAGGGTTTTCCGGAGGGCCACGGTACGACGGACTGCGACCGGATGCCGCCTCGGCCGGGGGCCCGGCGGTCGGGAGAGAGGCGGGTCAGGGGCGCCCGGGACGGGTCATTCGCTGAACTTCTCGACCAGCTTCCGGGCCAGCGCCTGGGCCCTCTCCTGCAGTTCCTTGCTGTCGGGGACCACGGTGGAGACGGACGGCTGCTCGGCGTACTCGACGGTCACGATGACGTTCGATGTGCGGAATACCACCTTCACCGTGCGGTGCTGTGCGGCGGAACCTGCCCGGGTGAGCAGATCGTCCAGAAATGCGCTGTCGCCGAGGTCGTCGAGGACGCGCGGCTGAAGGCTCTCGTCCGAGGTGCCGGCGTCGTCGGTGGCCCCGCCGTCGGTGGCGTCGTCCTCGGGGGAGGGGCCGGACAGGGCGTGCGAGGTGACGTCGGAGGCGGCGTCGGAGGCGGCGGACGTCTGCTTCTTCCCGTCCTTGCCCTTCTCGGCCTCCTTCTCCTTGTCCGCCGCGTCCTCCGTGCTCTTCGCGGCGTCGGGGGTCGCGGAGGGAGAGGACAGCCCGGCGGCGGTCTCCTTCTTCGTGTACACCTCGCGGGCGCGGTCGTCGTCGCTCACCGCGGGGTCGTAGGACACGACGCGCTCGAAGTCGATGAACAGGGTGCGCGAGGAGGCGGGGTCCTCGGACTTCCAGCTGCAGCCGACCCGGCGGTCGGTGTTGTAGGTGACGGAGGCGGTGCCCTCGTACGCCTTCTGCTGCTGTTCCTCGGTGAGTTCGTCGGTACCCGGGAGCAGGTCCTTCAGCGTCGAGGTCTCGACGGCGCGGCAAGGCTCGGGAAGAGTGCGGTACTTGCCGGGGGCCGCGGCGGCGACGGTCTCCTCGCCGGGCTTGCTGTCGGCTGCGGAACCACCGGTTCCGGAGTCGGCGCTGCAGCCGACGACGAGCGCTGCCAGTAGCGCGGTGCCGGTTACGAAGGCCATTCGTCGCACGGTCCTGGGCTCCCTTCGTGCGAAAAACGGTTGCCGCCCGATGGCGACCGATGGACACAATGTGTATCGCACGCGCCGCTGTGAATGCCGGTCGACCGACTCATTTGCCGACCTTGGCACCGGTTTTGCGCTTTCAGACTTTTCGGGGGAATCGAGGAATTATGTCTTATGTAGAGGTGCCGGGGGCGAAGGTTCCCATCCGCATGTGGGCCGACCCGGCCTCGGTCGAGGACGTCGCGATGCGGCAGCTGCGCAATGTGGCCACGCTGCCCTGGATCAAGGGTCTCGCCGTCATGCCGGACGTCCATTTCGGCAAGGGCGCGACGGTCGGTTCGGTGATCGCGATGCACGGTGCGGTCTGTCCGGCGGCGGTCGGTGTGGACATCGGCTGCGGAATGTCCGCGGTGAAGACCTCGTTGACGGCCAACGACCTGCCGGGCGACCTGTCCCGGCTGCGGTCGAGCATCGAGCAGGCCATTCCGGTGGGCCGGGGCATGCACGACGACGCCGTGGAGCCGGACGGGTTGTACGGCTTCCGGGCGCCGGGCTGGGACGACTTCTGGGGACGGTTCGACGGGGTGGCCGACGCGGTCAAGTTCCGTCAGGAACGCGCCACGAAGCAGATGGGGACGCTCGGATCGGGCAACCACTTCATCGAGTTCTGCCTCGACGAGGCGGGTTCGGTCTGGCTGATGCTGCACTCCGGATCGCGGAACATCGGCAAGGAACTGGCCGACTTCCACATCGGGCAGGCGCAGAAGCTGCCGCACAACCAGGACCTGATCGACCGGGACCTGGCGGTGTTCATCGCCGACACCCCGGAGATGGCGGCCTACCGGAACGACCTGTTCTGGGCGCAGGAGTACGCGAAGCACAATCGCGCCATCATGATGGCGCTCTTCCAGAACGTGGTCCGCAAGGAGTTCAAGAAGGCCAAGGTGACCTTCGAGCCGGTCATCTCCTGCCACCACAACTACGTGGCGGAGGAGCGGTACGACGGCATGGACCTGCTGGTCACGCGGAAGGGCGCGATCCGTGCGGGGTCCGGGGACTTCGGGATCATCCCCGGGTCGATGGGCACCGGTTCGTACATCGTGAAGGGCCTCGGGAACGAGAAGTCGTTCAACTCGGCCTCGCACGGTGCCGGTCGGAAGATGAGCCGGAACGCCGCGAAGCGGCGCTTCTCGACGCGTGACCTGGAGGACCAGACACGGGGCGTGGAGTGCCGGAAGGACTCCGGCGTCGTGGACGAGATTCCGGCCGCGTACAAGCCGATCGAGAAGGTCATCGAGCAGCAGCGGGACCTGGTGGAGGTCGTCGCCAAGCTCAAGCAGATCGTGTGCGTGAAGGGCTGAATCGGCTCTTCATCGGTTCGACGTCGGTCCATCGTCGGATTTCCGGCAGATCTCCGTCGGCTTTTCTGACGGTTTTCTGCCGTTTTTCTGTCGATTTCTGACGGTCCTTCGCGCGCGGTGGACGGAGGGGCCCGGGACGCGGGTGGTGTGTCCCGGGCCTCTTCCTGTTCCTGTCCGCTTCAGTCTGGTCCGGCCCGGTCTGGCTCGTTCCGGTCCTGTCCGGTCTGGTTCGCTCCGGTTCGCTCAGGTCCGCTCCGGTCAGGCGGTGCGGTGGACCTTGGAGTTGGAGGCCTGGGCGCGGGGGCGGACGACCAGGAGGTCGATGTTGACGTGGCTGGGCCGGGTGACGGCCCAGGAGATGGTGTCGGCCACGTCGTCGGCGGTGAGGGGGGCGTCGACGCCCGCGTACACCTTGGCGGCCTTCTCGGTGTCGCCCCGGAAGCGGGTGGTGGCGAACTCCTCGGTCTTGACCATGCCCGGGGCGACCTCGATGACGCGGACCGGGGTGCCGACGATCTCCAGGCGGAGGGTCTCGGCGAGAACGTGCTCGCCGTGCTTGGCGGCCACATAACCGCCGCCGCCCTCGTACGTGGAGAGGCCCGCGGTGGAGGAGAGGATGACCACCGTGCCGTCGCCGCTCGCGGTGAGGGCGGGGAGCAGGGCCTGGGTGACATTGAGCGTGCCGATGACGTTGGTCTCGTACATCTGGCGCCAGTCGGCGGGGTCGCCGCTGGCGACCGGGTCGGCCCCGAGCGCCCCTCCCGCGTTGTTCACGAGGACGGCGAGGGTACGGAACGCCGTGGCGAACTCGTTCACCGCATCGCGGTCGGTGACGTCCAGCTCGTAGGCCGTGGCCTGGTGGCCCGCCTCGTTGATCTCGGCGGCGAGCGCCTCGATGCGGTCCTTGCGGCGGGCGGTCACCACGACGCGGTAGCCGGCGGCGGCGAGCTGCCGGGCGGTCGCGGCACCGATGCCGCTGCTCGCTCCGGTGATGACGGCGATCGGGGTGGCGGCCATGGCGGACTCCTCGGACAGCTGATCGGTACGGGGGTCAGGATAGGCAGGTGCCGGGCTCAGTGGCCGCGGGGGGCGTACATGATCACTGCCATGCCGGCCAGGCAGATCAGCGCGCCGATCACGTCCCAGCGGTCGGGGCGGTAGCCGTCGGCGACCATGCCCCAGGCGATCGAGCCGGCGACGAAGACCCCGCCGTACGCGGCGAGGATGCGGCCGAACTCGCCGTCCGGCTGAAGCGTGGCGACGAAGCCGTAGGCGCCCAGCGCGATGACGCCCGCCCCGATCCAGATCCAGCCCCGGTGCTCGCGCACGCCCTGCCAGACCAGCCAGGCGCCCCCGATCTCGAAGAGCGCGGCGACGACGAAGAGGGCGACGGATCGGGCGATCGACATGAGGCAAGCGTGTCATGTGAGGAGAAAGGCGCGCCGAACCGGTCGGTAAATACGGATGATTCGGGGCGATCTGTATCTTCGGGGCATGGTAGTGACACAGAGAGCTGCGCGAGCCGTCTCCGCGACGGCACTGTTGGCCGGGAGCGTGGCGCTGGGGTCGGGGGCCGCGGCTGCCGCCCCGTCTGCGGGCGTGTCATCCTCCGTGGCCGTGATCTCCCCTGCGGTCGTGACCTCCCCCGCAGCCGTGGTCTCTCCTGTGTATGTGGCCTCTCCTGTGGCAGTGACCTCCCCCGCGGTCATGACCTCCCCCACGGTCGGCGCGCTGTCCGCGGCTGCCACGCCCTCCGTTCTTCCTGAGCCCTTCGTGGGCATCGCGCCCGAGGCCGATGTGTCGCACCACGGGCATGTCCTGCTGTGGGGCGCGGGACTCAAGGTCCGGGTGCGGACCGAGAACCACGGCCCGTCGAGTCTGACCGGAGTGACCGTGCGCGTGCGGACCTCGGTGGCGCTCGCCGGACGGCAGGTACTTCCGCAGCGCTGTCTGCGGGCCGACCGGCGGACCGTGCTGTGCCGGACGGGCAGCCTGCGCGCCGACGGGGTGCAGGAGCGGCGGATCGCCCTCGAACTGCGGCTCGACGGGCGGCCGGACGAGGTCGTCGTGCGCGTCGACACTCTGTGGAACGGCGGCGCGACCGACCGGAATCCCAAGAACGACGACCACAAGGTGCTGGCCCCGGCCACCGGTGACGAGTACGTGTTCTGACTCCGTACGTGTTCTGACTCCGACTACGTGTTCTGAACCTCCGGCGGGTGACGCGGCGGGTGACGCGAGGAGCGCGCGGTGGGTGACGCCGGCGGGGACGCGAGGGGCGCGCGGCGGGTGGTTCGGGTCCGGTGTTCGCGGGGCCGCTTGATGCGGGCCCGGTGCTCGTCGTGGGCCCCGTGTTCATCGGCCGAGTGCGGCCCGCAGGGCCGTCGGGTCGGGGTGGTCGCTCGCCCAGGCAATGTAGCCGTCGGGGCGGACGAGCAGGGTGGTGGTGCGGTCGCCCCGCCAGTGGGCGTGCACCAACGGGGCCGGTGATGCCGGAGCGGCGGAGCCGTCGGGGGTGACCAGGACGAACGTGCCGTCGCGCAGCAGTTGGTGCAGGCGGCCCTCCTGGAGGCTCAGGTCGGGGGCACGCTTCGCGGTCAGGGGATGCGCGCCGCGCGGGGCCCGGTAGGCGATCGAGATGCCGGAGACCATGCCGATGGCCTTGTCCGAGGCGGGGCGGACGGCGGTCAGCGTCTTGGAGGTGACGGTTCTGACCGTCCGCTGGAGCGGGGTGTGGGCCATGGCGAGGCGGACGAGCGCGCCGCTGGTGCGGAGCACCATCGCGCCGACCGGGTGCCGTTCGGCGTGGTAGCTGTCGAGGAGCGCTTCTGGGTCGGCCGTGTGTCCCCGTAGTACGGCGGCGAGCTTCCAGGAGAGGTTGGCCGCGTCCTGGAGGCCGGTGTTCATGCCCTGGCCGCCCGCGGGGGAGTGGACATGGGCGGCGTCCCCGGCAAGGAAGACCCGGCCGGTCCGGTAGGACGGGGCCTGGCGTTCGTCGCTGTGGAAACGGGAGATCCAGCGGGCTTCGTGCATGCCGAAGTCGGTGCCGAAGGCGGTGCGGCAGATCTCGCGCAGCTCGTCGAGGTCGACGGGGTCGCTGTCGGCCGCCTGGTGTGCGCGGTCCCACCCCATCACTCGGTACCAGCCGTCGCCGAAGGGGGCGACGAACGCGAAGGCGTCTCCCCCGCCGCTGACCGTCAAAATGTCGGAGGGCTCGTCGGTGAGCCGGACATCGGCGAGGACCATCGACCGGATCACCGATCCGCCGGGGAAGGGGAGCCCGAGCGCATGGCGCACGGGGCTGCGCATTCCGTCGGCGCCGACGAGATAGCGGGCGGTGAGGGTGGTCCGGCTGCCGTCCGCCTCGCGGAACTCGGCGGTGACGGACTCCGCTTCGGCGCTCTGGCGGAGCGAGGTCAGCTCCGTCTCGTACCGGAAGTGGACGCCGGCGGTGCGGGCGCGGCGCTCCAGCAGGTGCTCCACCTCGTACTGCGGGGTGATCAGCACGAACGGGAAGCGGGTGTGCAGCCGGGAGAGGTCGAGCGAGAGCTTCCCGAAGAAGCGCAGGGAAGTGAGGGAGGTGCCCGTCCGGATCAGCTCGTCGGCCAGGCCGCGGCTGTCGAGCAGTTCGAGCGTGCGGGCATGCACGGCGAAGGCGCGCGTCATGTTGTTCGTCCGGTGCGGGCGGCGCTCGACGAGTGTGACGGAGATGCCCTGGGCGGCCAGGTCCCCTGCCAGCAGCAGGCCGGTGGGGCCGGCGCCCACGATGAGTACGTCGACGGTTTCGGACGCGGTGTTCGGGGTGGTGGTCATGACTGCCTCCTGGGCCCGTTCATCAGCTGTCACCGTTATGCCAACGACTGTTGGTCAACGCTTGTTGGCAACGGTAGTCCCGGGGGGACTGGCATGTCAACGCTTGTTGGCCTACATTTGTTGGCATGACAGAGCCCGCCACCGCGCCTCGACGCTCGGATGCCACCAAGGCCGCGATCCTCTATGCCGCACGCGAGCGGTTCGCCGCCGACGGGTACGAGCGCGCGACCATCCGGGCCATCGCCCGCGACGCGAACATCGACCCGTCGATGGTCATGCGCTACTACGGCAACAAGGAGGGGCTGTTCGTCGCCGCCTCCTCGATCGACCTGCGGATACCCGAGCTGGGTGCGCTGCCGGGCAAGCACGTGGGTGCGGTGCTGGTCGGGCATTTCCTGGACCGCTGGGAGGGCGACGACGTACTCACGGGCATGCTCAGGGTCAGCGTCACCAATGAAGCGGGCGCCGAGCGGATGCGGGCGATCTTCGCCGAGCAGATCGGCGCGGTCACGGTCGGGGTCTGCCCCGTCCCCGCCGAAGCGGCCCGCCGTGCGGTGCTCGTCGCCTCGCAGATACTCGGAATGGCGCTCGCGCGATACGTGCTGCGGTTCGGGCCCGCCGTCGAGATGTCGCGCGACGAGGTGATCGCCTGGCTCGCGCCCACCGTCCAGCGCTATCTGACCGCAGAGACGCCGTAGCCGGGCCGGGGCGCCGTGGCTGGGCCGGGGCGCCGTGGCCGGCCTGGCCGCTGTGGCCGGACCCGACCCGATCGGACTCGATCCGGCCGGACCGGGCCGGACCCGGCCCGGTTGCTCCTGGCTGCTCCTGACCGGTCCCGACCGGCCCTGACCTGGTCCGACCTGACCCGACCTGACCGGGCCGAGGTGGTTGGCTGCTCCGTACACTCTCTGTATGTCGCAGAAGCCCCAGCCCGGCCGCAGTGCGCTGATGGCCGAGCTGACCGTCGAGTCACGCCGCTACATGGCCGCCTTCGCGCTCTTCAACCAGGCCGTCGCCGACCATCTGCGGCTCCACCCGACCGATCTCCAGTGCCTCAACCTGCTCGGTCTGGAGGCGACGCCGGTCACCACGGGCCACATCGCGGAGCTGACCGGGTTGACCACGGGGTCGGCGACCCGGCTGGTCGACCGGCTGGAGCGGGGCGGGTACGTGACGCGAGAGCGGGACACCGTCGACCGGCGACGGGTGCTCGTCACGACCGTGCCGGAGCGGATGGCGGAGATCGGTGCGGTCTGGGAGCGGCTGAACGGGGCGTGGGCGGCGATGTTCGAGGCGTACGACGACGATGAGGTGGCCCTGCTCATCACCCACATGCGGCGGACGACCGAGCTGAGCGCGCTACAGGTCGAGTCGCTGCGGGAGGCCGCCGGCGGCGCGTGACGGACGGCGGACGGCGGCGCGTGACGGACGGCGGACGGCGGGGCGCCGAGGCGCCGGGATGTCGAGGTACCGGGATGCCGGGCGCCGGGGTTGCGCGCTGTCCGCCGGGGCTGTCCGCCGGGGCTATGCGCCGTCCGCCGATGTGGGCGCGAATTCCCGGAGGGCCCTGGTGACGATCGCCTCCAGGTGGGAGTGGTGGGCGCCCCGCCAGTAGACACGGTCGCACTCCGTGCACTGCGCGAAGACGTCGTACGAGCTCCGGGTGCCGTGCTCCAGCTGATCGCTGACCGTGTCCTTGTCGGCCGCCTTCAGCGGGCCGTTGCAGGCGGTGCACCTGGTCCACGGGGCGAGGTGCGGGGCGAACCGCTCCAGCACATCGCGGAGTTGATTCTCCGGACGGTCGCTGTAGACGTACGCCCCGGCCCAGATCTCGCGCCGGTGCAGCAGCCCCCGGTCCCGTGAGAGCAGTACGCGCCGCTCCTGCGCCGAACGGGCGGCCAGCGCGGGATCGCCGATGTCCTCGCTCTCGTACGCCGCGTCGACACCCAGCAGCCGCAGCCGCCGGGCCAGGGTGCCGAGGTGGACGTCGAGCAGGAACCGCAGAGGCGCGCCCGGGACCTGCTGGGGGCGTGCCACGGCGCGAACCTCGACCAGTTCGCCGGCGCCCGGAATGTGTGAGACCGGCACGGGCCGGCCGTCGACCAGGATCTCTCCGGCCTCGGTGAGCGGGATGCCGAGCGACTCCACGACATGACCGAGGGTGGACGAGCCGTCCGTTGTCACGGCCGTGCGTCCCCGGCGGCGTTCATGCGCGACGAAGAGCCGCAGCTCGGGGGCGACTTCGAGGTGGATCTCCGGTCCGTTCACCCCGCCAGGATGTCATCGGCCGGGGTGTGCCAGCCAGGGGGTTTCGCCGCTCGGGGGTTTCGCCGCTCAGGGGCGGAAAGCCGCGGCGTTCTCCTCGGCCCAGGTGGCGAAGGTACGGGCCGGGTGGCCGGTCAGCTTCTCGACGTCGCTCGTCACCTCGTCCGGGACGCCGTCCAGGGCGGCCGCGTACGCGAGCAGCGCGTCGGCGATCGGACCGGGCATGAAATCGGCCACGGACTCCTTCCATGCGGCCCCGGTCACGGTGTTGACGGTGACGGGGCGCCCGGACGCCGCCGCCAGCATGCCGACCTGCTCGGCGGCGGTGAGCGATTCGGGACCGGTCAGGTGGTACGCCGCGCCCTGCAGGCGGGGCTCGGTGAGCGTGGCGAGGGCGGCTTCGGCGATGTCGGTGGCATGGATGGGGCTGGAGTGGCTGTTGGGGTGGGGAAGGTCGACGGAGCCATGGGTCCGTACCGACTGCACCCACTGGAACGCGTTGCTCATGAAGGATCCCGGGCGCAGCAGCGTCGTGGTGAGGGGCGAGGCGATCGCGGCCTGCTCCACCGCGTGGTGGGAGGAGGCGATCAGGTTCTCCCGGGCGTTCGGGGCCAGGACCGAACTGGAGGAGAGCAGCACGACATGGCTCACCCCGGCGGTCTCGGCCGCGGCGAGGAAGGCGTCGATGCCGGACGGGTCGGCGTAGAGGAAGACGGAGTCGATGCCGTCGAGAGCGGCCCCGAAAGTGGCCGGATCACCGAGGTCGCAGGCCACGACGGGCACGCCGGCGGGCAGTGCGTCGGCCGTGGCGGCAAGGCTCTCGGGGGTGCGCGAGGCCGCGCGGACGGCGTGGCCGTCGCGGTGCAGCAGCGAGACGAGCGTGGAGCCGATGCGGCCCCGGCATCCGGTGACGAGAGTGGTCATGGTGGAGGAATCCCCTCTGCGGGTACGGCAAATATGCTTGCGACAGGAATAAGCTGTGTCGCGCAGATAAATATTGCGGGGGATGGGTGAAGTGTCAAAACGTTTTCGGACGTCCTGGAGCCCCGCTCTCGGAGCACCGCTCCTGGAGCCCCGTCCTCGGAGCACCGCCCCCGGAGCCCTGCCCCTGGTCCCGTCCTCGGAGTTGCTGTCCTGGAGACCTGCCCCTGGAGCCCCGCCCCTGAAGATGCGCGCCCGGGGGCAAGCCTCGGGGGCGCCCCCCGGAGGCGGGGTAACTGCGGCTGCGGTTGCGGCTGCGGCTGTGACTACAAAGCGAGGTGGCCGGGGCCGGGGGCAAGGTCGAGGTCGAGCCGCCAGTCGTTCGTCAGCAGCGCGTGGCCGGGCGGGTACTCGAAGTCGCACTCGCCGATCAGGGTGAAGCCCGCCTTGCGGCACACCGCATTCGACGCGCCGTTCTCCACGGACGGGTAGGCGTGCAGGAAGCGGTGCTTGCGCTCGGCGCGGGCCTGCTCGGCGACTGCCCTCGTGGCGGCCGTCGCGATGCCCAGGCCCTGGTACTCGGGGAGGACGGCCCACCCCGTCTCGTACACCTCCTGGCCCTGCCAGGTCCGCTCCCAGAAGCCGATCGTGCCCACCGCTTCGGCCCTGTCCGCCAGTGCGACGCGGAACATCCTGCCCCGGCCCGTGCGGTCCGCGCTCAGCTCCACGTAACGCCCGTGGCGCGCCATGAGCTGCTCCTCCGTCTCGGGGCCGCCCAAGTGGTCCATCAGCTCAGGGGCGTTGGCGCGGCGGAGCAGCTCCAGGTCGGCATCCGACCAGGCTTCGATCCGTACGGGAGATGAAGCGGCGTGTTCCATACCGGAACTGTAGGACGCGGCACTGACAGCGGGCGGTCAGCGCGGGGCGAACGCCGTCGGGGGTACGCCGACCGTGGCGGTGAAGTCCCTGATCAGGTGGGCCTGGTCGCTGTAGCCGAGCTCCGCGGCGAGCGCCGCCCAGTCCACCTGCGGGTCCGACTCCGCCCGCTCCAGGGCCTCGTGGATGCGGTAGCGGAGGATGACCCACTTGGGGCCGACGCCGACGTACGAGGCGAAGAGCCGCTGGAGCGAGCGCGGCGACAGCCCCGCGGTGCGGGCGAGTTCGTCGACGCGACGCACCGTGCGGTCCGTGCGCACCAGGTCGGCCAGGGCCACCGCGCGTTCGGCCTGCGGGTCGGGTTCCGGGCCGAGCGCCAGCAGGTACCGGTCGAGCGCCGCCACCCGCGCGTCCTCGTCCGCCGGGCCGAGGATGTCGGACGGCGGGGCGGGCGGGGCGAACACCTCGTCGGCGGGGAGCCGCCGCCCCGTCCACTCCGAGACCGGCCGGTCCGGTGCGAACGGCCGGAAGCCGCCGGGCCGGAACTTCACCCCGCAGACCCGGCCCCGGCGCTCCAGCTTCTGCGTGAAGAGCTCCAGCCCGATGCCCGAGACCTCCACGAACCCGGCGGGGCCGGGCCGGGCCGTGCCGTCGTCCTGCTCGAACCGCTGGAAGACCAGGTTCACGGACGGGTGCGGCACCACATGGGAGGCGTACGGCTGGGACAGGTCCCAGTCGATGAGCCAGTAGTTGTCGACGTACGGCCGCAGAACGGCGGCGGGTTCACGGCGGCGGAAACGTACCTGGGCGAAGAGTTCGGGGGCATCGACGATGCCCCGGGTGTCGCGTCGAGGACCGGCCATGGCGGCGATCCTACGATCCGTGGGCGATCCGGGCGCGGACGGTGTCGCGTTTCTTCAAGCGCCCGAACGCCCGGTCGTGCATCGTCGGAGGATGACGAAGATCAGTGAATTGCTGGCCATGGCCGTCGGACCGGCGATGGTGGTGCTGGACGGCATCGACGACGACGGCCTCGACGCCCCCACTCCGTGCGCGGAGTACGACGTGCGGGCCCTGATCAGCCATCTCTTCCAAGTGGTCGTGAACTTCCAGGCCCTGGCGGCCAGGGAGGAGGCCGACTTCGGTACGACGCCGGACATCGTCACCGGGGACTGGCGGGCCCGGTTCGGCGAGGAGGCGGCCGGGCTGGTGGCGGCCTGGGCCGTGCCCGGGGCGGACGAGGGGACCACGGGGGCCATGGGGCTCCCGGCCAGGACCGTCGGGAACATGGTGCTGGGCGATCTGACCGTCCACGCCTGGGACCTGGCGCGGGCCACCGGACAGGAGTTCGCCCCGGCCCCATCCGTACTGGACGAGATCGGCCCCGCGCTGGCCGCGATGGCTCCGATGGCCCGGGAGGCGAAGGTGTTCGGCGAGCCGCACCCCGTGCCGGACGGGGCCGGCCCCTTCGACGAGGTGCTGGCGCTGACCGGCCGGGATCCCGGCTGGCGGCCCCCCGGCGCCTGACGCCGGCGGCTGGCGTCACGCGCCGGCGGGCGAGGGGCCCGGGGCCTCGCCCGCCGATGCCTCCGGTGTGTGGAATGGCCGGATGCGGGCGGGAGCGGGGATACGGATGCGGGGGTGCGCGGGCGGTCTACCGGCTCCACACGTGCACTGCGTCGCCCGCCTCCGACACCGTGTACCAGGTGCCGTCGCCGAGCGTCGTGGGCGCGCCGGATATCGGGAACGGGTACGTGACCTGCGCCGTCAGCCGCATCCGCGCCCCGGCCGTGCTCACCAGCCAGTGGCGGTGTTCGCCGTACTCCGCGTCCCGCTCCGACGTACCGGCGATGACGGTCTCCTCGTCGAGGAAGCCGCAGTCGTAGTCCCAGAGCGCCTCGTCGGCGTCCCGGTCGTCGGGATCGGCCTCGGGATGGCGCGGGACGATGTGCTCGGTGTCGAGTTCGGAGAGTACGCAGCCGTCGTCGATCCGGTGCACGCCGAGCGTCTCCTCGTAGTGGGTCACCGTCAGGAAGCGGTCTCCGGAGGGGCTCACGCCCGTCAGGATCCGTTCGTCGTCGCAGAACTGCTCGACGGAGAGTTTCGCGCCGTCCCACCGGCCCCACCGCAGCGGCACCCCGTCCTGGCCCTCGCCGACGCTCAGCCCCATCCGGGCGGGGTCGGGATGCGGGACGTGGTCGGAGCCGACCGCCACCGTCGCGGTCTCCGCCCGGCCGAGCACCCGTCCGTCGGCTGCGTCGACGACCAGCCACTCGTCCAGCGCCTCCGGATCGGAGCCGGAGGCGGCAACGGGGCCGCGGACATGGGCCCAGACGAGCGTCCCGTCCGCGGAGAACACGGCCGAGCCACTGTCCGCGTACAGATGCCGGCGGTCGGCCGCGTACTCCTCGTACGTGGTGTGGAGGGTGCGGCAACTGCCCTCCCAGCAGCCGTGCGCCACCTCCCAGCGCACCGCCCCCGACGGATCCACCGCGCGTACCGCGTGCACCCCGGCGAAGACCGCGAGGCCGCCGCCCGGCGCCACCGTGCAGGTGCCGAAGGCGCGGGGCCAGGGGGCGGGGAAACGGACCGGCGCCGCGTCCGGGACGTCGGGGTCGACGGCGATCAGTTCGGTGTCGCCGCGCTGGACGAGCAGGCGCCGGACGCCTGTCGACGGCCCGCCGCCGGGACCGGGCCGCGTGTCCGGCCAGTGCAGGAGGTGCGGGGCGTCCGCCGTTTTCCGTGCGTGATCCAGCGGTGCGGCGAGCGTGGTGACAAGGCGTGCGGCGGTGGTGTCGGCCATGGGACGGGCCCTCCCCCTCGTGCGTGAGTGCGTCGACTCGTGCGAGCGTGCGTGCTTCGGTACTCGTGCGTGCCTGCGTGCGTGCCTGAGTGAGTGCTTCGGTACGTCTCGTGCGTGCGTGAGTGCCGAGTTACGACTCGCGCGTGTGCATCGGTACGATTCGCGCGTGCGTGCATCGGTACGGGGAGAACCGTAAGGCCGGCCGGTGGGTGCCTGGCCGGCGGCCTCAGCCCTGGTACGTGTCCGGGACGACGGCGACCGGGCACGGTGAGTAGTGCAGCACCGCGTGGTTGACCGGGCCCAGCTGGAGTCCGTGCCATCCGCTGCTGCGCCGGGCGCCGACGACCAGGAGCTCCGCGTTCTCGGCGGCTTCGATCAGTACCTGGTGGGCCGGGCCCTGTGCGACGGAGCGGTGGACGACGACGGCTCCGGAGCCGCCCTGGCCGGGAGCTCCTTGTGGATCCTGCGCACCTTGTGTCCCTTGTGTCTCCTGTGCCCCCTGTGTCCCTTGTGGCTCCTGTGCCTGCTGCTGTTTCTTCCGGTTCTCCAGGGTTTCCAGGGCCTTCAGGACCTCGTCGAGGTGTTCCTCGGCCTGTCGGCGGTGGGTGGAAGAGGGGACGCCCGGGAGGGGCGGATGGGTCAGGAGCGTGTGCGCGGGGCGGCGCCAGGCGCGTACGGCGGTGAGCTCGCCGTGTCGCGATGCGGCCTGGGCCAGGGCGAAGACGGCGGCGGCCGACGGGCCGGCGTCATCGCTGATCCCGACGACGATGTGGCCGGGTTTCGGCGGTGTGCCGGGCTGCCTCGCCGGGATCACCACGACCGGGCAGTGCGAACGCCCGGCCAGCGCCAGCCCCACGGACCCCAGGAGCATTCCGACGATCCGGCCCCGGCCCCGCGAGCCCAGGACGACGAGCGACGCCTCGTGGCTCTCCTGGACGAGCGCGGCCACCGGGTCCTCGGGCTGCACGTCGGCCACCACGCTCACCTCGGGTCTGAGGTCGCGCACCCGGTCCCGGGCCGAGGCGACCAGGTGCTCGGCGAGGAGCTGTTCGCCGGGCACCCCGGCGTCCGCGGTGGGCCGCAGGCCCTCGTAGTGCTCCCACAGCGACGCGTGCACGACGCGCAGGGGGAGCCGGGAGCGTGACGCCTCGGCCGCGGCCCAGTCCAGGGCGCGCAGGCTGCCCTCCGAGCCGTCCACCCCGACGACCACCGGGAGCCCCATCGCTCCCACCGCCTCTCTCTACGGTTCGATCGTCAGCACCCGGTCCACCCGGCGGCGCGGCGTTCGCGGGCCGGTGGGCCCGTACCCCATGCGGATGACCATCTGGGGGTTCCCCGTGCCGTGGACGGGGTCGCGCAGGACCCAGCGCAGGTCCGGCCATTCGACGGGCTGGGTCGCGAAGGAGGTGGACACCGAGTCCAGCGTGGCGGTGAGCAGGACGCGTTCCAGCGCCTGACCCGCACGGAGCCAGTCCGCCGGGCGGTCGTCAGCGGTGGACAGCAGGGTCAGTTGCGGCCGTCGCTCGAACAGGACGCGGGCCCGGCCCGCCGGGGCGCCGGTGCCGGTGAAATCGCGGTTGGTCGCCCGCTCGGAGGCGTCACGCGGGCCGAAGGCGTAATCCGGGATCCCGTCGTCCGGCGCGTCGGTCTTCGTGAACCGGGTCCAGTGCTGCTGCTCGGCCTCGCGTGCCGGGTCGCCGCGGTCGTAGCCCTCGGCGTCCCGGATCAGGTCGAGCACGGTCTCCAGATGCGGCGAAACCAGGAACACGAGGTCCGCGCCCTCGGCAAGGGCCGCGCTCACCAGGCGGGCGCGGACCTCGTCGGGGATCGGCTGCTCGTCGAACGGGTAGCGGCTGGTGTGCCGGTCCGCGATCGCGGGGTGCAGGGCGCGCAGCGCCCCGTCGGCCCGGTCGCGCGGGGCGTCGGGGCCGGCGTCCAGGCGTACGGCGGCCAGGAACGCCGGATCGGACGGGTCGGGCAGCAGGGTGGTGGCCGCGGCCAGGCCGTGGTGGGCGGCGGACACCCGCAGGTTCAGCAGGGCCGCGCCGCAGCCCACGTGCAGGGCTCGGGCGGTGGGGTCGGCCGCCGGCATCGCCCGCTCGAAGTCGGCCCGGAGGGCGAGGGTGCGGTCGCCGCGCGCGTAGCGGAAGAGCCAGGGCTGGGCGTTGTGCATGGACGGCGCGGCGGTGGCGTCGGCCACGAGGTCGGCAACCATCGTGTCGGTGAGCGTCTGGGCGGACATCTGACCCCCGCGGATCGGGAACTGTCGATGTCTTTCCAGCATGTATCAAGTGCCGCCGTGACGGTACGGGAGAAGGTCCGGGTTTCCGGGATCCCGTCGGGTGGGGGATCGTGGAGGGGAGGCAGGGGAGGGTGGCGGCGGAACTTCGCGCACCGGAGGTGGATCATGACCGTCCCCGTGACCGTAGGCCTGAACGGGACGCCCGCGAGCATCGCCGCGGCGGACTGGGGCGCCCGTGAGGCGGCGCTGAGAGGTCTGCCGCTGCGGCTGGTGAGCGCGTGGGAGTGGCAGCCGTTCTCGTACGCGCCCCTGGCCGGCGGCGAAATGCCCGAGCAGTGGTCCGTGCGGGTGCCGGAGGAGACCGCCGCGGAGCTGCGGCGCCGCTACCCGGGCCTGGACGTCACCGCCGACCGGCTCACCGGCCCGCCGCCCGAGGTGCTGTGCGAGGTCGCGAAGGGGAGCGAGCTGCTGGCCCTCGGGAGCACCGGGCTCGGCCCGCTCGCCGGATTCCTGCTGGGGTCCGTGGCGATGGCGACCGTCGCGCACACCGAGCGGCCGGTCGTCCTCGTACGTGCCCATGAGGGCGAGGGCGACGAGGGCGAGGGCGGGGAAGCGGGCGGTGGTGGCGGTGGGGCGTCGGAGGCGGGTGACCGTGCCGTGGTGCTCGGCATCGACCTGAGCAGCCCCGGGGACGAGACGATCCGGTTCGGCTTCGCGGCCGCCGCAGCCCGGTCGGCGCCGTTGCGGGTGATCAATGGCTGGAATCCGCCGCCCTACTTCGGGCACGGCATCGGTGACGACGAGGGCCGCCGGGCCGAGGTGATCGACCGGACCGCCGCATCGATGCGGGCCGCACTGGAGCCGTGGCGCGAGCGGTACCCGGCCGTCGAGGTGGCCGAGGAGCCCGGGATCGGGCGGCCCGCCCGGCTGCTGTCGGAGGCCGGGGCAGGGGCCGGACTCGTGGTCGTCGGCCGCCGGGCGACCCCGCGCAGGCCCGGACAGCCGCGCATCGGCCACGTCGCCCACGCGGTGATGCACCACTGCCCGGCGCCGGTGGCCGTCGTACCGCAGGCGCTACCGCCGGCGGCGGCCTGAGCGGCCCGGGCGACCGCGGGGAACCACGCGTCCCGACCGGTCTCAGACGGTTGCCCCGAGGCGGTCGACCAGGTGGTGCCAGGCTTCCTCCAGGTGCTCCGGAGGCATGCCGCGCTCGGTGGTGAGGTGGTGGACGAGGGCGGTGTCGATGGAGGCCAGCAGGGTGTGGGCGAGCAGCTCCGGCTCGCCGGGCACCTCCGCCTGCCGCAGCAGCATCGCGAGGTGGTTGAGGCGCAGCCGGAGCGCCGGGACGGCGTAGTTGCGCAGCGGGTCGGTCCGGCTGGCCAGGATCAGCGGGTGGTGATCGCGTTCGTGGCGCAGCACGGCGGGCCCGAAGGCGTGCAGCCGTTCCGCCGCGGGGGCGTCCGGGCCCAGCGGCGGCGGGCCGGAGAGGAAGGCGGCCTGGAGCTGCTTCTCCCGGTGGTCCAGGAGCGCGAGCAGGAGTCCGGCCCGGTCGCCGAAGCGCCGGAAGACCGTTCCCTTGCCGACTCCCGCCGCGGCGGCCACCGACTCCATGGTCAGGTCCGCCGCCCCGCACCCGGTCAGCAGCCGGGAAGCGGCGTCGAGCAGGAGCGTGCGGTTGCGGGCCGCGTCGGCCCGCAGCTGCGGGGGCTCGTCGATCGGGGCGAGCGGGAGATTCGTCCGCGCGTCACCTGGTTCGGGCAGCGGTTCGGGCAGCCTCGGCGTCGGAGGGATATCGGGGCCGGTCATGGTCTCAGCGTAACGCCCGGAAAGGACAAGTGGACCGCGGTCCGTTTAGGTGGTACAACTTTAAACGGACCACGGTCCGCTTGATTCGATCTGCTCGGCGCAACCGACGCGTCCGCTCGGTGCGCCTGTCTCGCCGCCTCCCCGGGAGTTCCTCATGTCTGTACGCATCCTCGCCCTCGTCGGCAGCCTCCGCGCCGGTTCGCACAACCGCCAGCTCGCCGAAGCAGCCGCCAAGCACGCCCCCTCGGGCGTCGAGATCGAGCTGTACGAGGGCCTGGCCGAGGTGCCGTTCTACAACGAGGACATCGACGTCGAGGGAGGCGTCCCGGCCGCCGCCGCCCGGCTGCGTGAGGTGGCGGGGCAGGCCGACGCGTTCCTGCTCTTCTCGCCCGAGTACAACGGCACCATGCCGGCCGTCCTGAAGAACGCCATCGACTGGCTGTCCCGCCCGTTCGGCGTCGGTGCCGTCTCCGGCAAGCCGGTCGCCGTGGTCGGCACCGCCTTCGGTCAGTACGGCGGCGTCTGGGCGCAGGACGACGCCCGCAAGTCCGTCGGCATCGCGGGCGGCGTGGTCCTGGAGGACGTCAAGCTGTCCATCCCCGGCTCCGTGACGCGCTTCGCCGAGACCCACCCGGCCGACGACGCCGAGGTCGTCACCGCGCTCGCCGAGGTGCTCGGCAAGGTGTACTCGGCCGCCTCCGCGGCTGCCTGATCCTGGTCGGACCTGTCCACCGGAGTACCCCCTCGTCGATGACGTGGGGGTACTCGTCGTCGGTGACGTGCTCGCCCGATTCGCTCCCGGAGCCCGGGATCAGGGCCACACCAGGCAGTACGCCTGATGCCCGGCGTCGTGCAGGCGGTGCGAGAAGTCCTGCCACTCGTGCAGCAACTGGTAGACGTTGAACGCGTCGCGCGGGCCGCCGCGGTCCGGGACCGTGGACCAGATGAACGCCGCGGCGCCCACCGACTCCTCGCCGACGCCGCGCAGCGGGTCGACGACCGTCATCGGAAGCTTGACCACCGCGTAGTCGGGGTGCAGCACCACCAGTTCGAGCGGCGGGACCTTGTGCAGCGGTATGCCCTGTATTCCGGTGAGGACCATCGCCGCCACCGTCTCGGGCTTGATCTTGGTGAACATGCCGCCCATGCCCAGCTCGTCACCGCCGAGCTCCTCGGGGCGCATCGAAATGGGCACGCGTGCCGCAGTGGCCCCGTCGGGGGCACCGAAGTACTTGTAGGTCACCCCCACCCGGCCACCACTCCTGCTTCCGGCTTCGCCACCCTGCGCCCCACCGGCCCGTATGCCCTGCTCGCGCTCCGCGTCACGCCGGTGCCGACCCCGCCGGGCAGGCTCGGGCCCCAGGTCGTCGGTCCCTTCGCCCACTCCGCCACCGCGATGCATATCTCATCCACCCGACTACTACTTAGGAGACACAGCCCCCGCCGCGCAACCCGATCATCGTGTCAGTGACCTCCCCCACGGGCGTGCGGTGAAACACCTGTCCGCAAGACCGTCCGCGGCTCTGACACCATGGCTTGTGTGAGCTTTCCCTATGACGCCCCAGTTTCGCAGACGCTTTTCGACCGCGCGTCCCTCGTGACGCCCGGCGGCGTGAACTCTCCCGTACGTGCCTTCCGGGCCGTGGGCGGTACGCCCCGCTTCATGGTGTCCGGCAGCGGTCCTTACCTCACCGACGCCGACGGCCGTGAGTACGTCGACCTCGTGTGTTCGTGGGGGCCGATGATCCTCGGCCACTCCCACCCGGAGGTCATCGCCGCAGTCCAGGAGGCCGTCGCCCGCGGCACCTCGTTCGGTACGCCCGGTGAGGGCGAGGTCGCGCTCGCCGAGGAGATCGTGGCCCGGATCGAGCCCGTGGAGCAGGTGCGGCTGGTGTCGTCCGGCACCGAGGCGACCATGTCCGCGATCCGCCTCGCCCGCGGATTCACCGGCCGGGCCAAGGTGGTGAAGTTCGCCGGCTGCTACCACGGCCACGTCGACGCGCTGCTCGCCGCCGCCGGTTCCGGGGTCGCGACCTTCGGCCTCCCGGACACCCCGGGGGTCACCGGCGCCCAGGCCGGCGACACGATCGTGCTGCCGTACAACGACCTGGCCGCCGTCCGCGAGGCGTTCGCCGCGCACCCCGGCGAGATCGCCTGTGTGATCACCGAGGCGTCGCCGGGCAACATGGGCGTCGTGCCGCCGCTGGACGGTTTCAACGCCGGGCTCAAGGAGCTCTGCGCGGCCAACGGGGCGCTCTACATCTCCGACGAGGTCATGACCGGATTCCGTACGTCGAAGGCCGGCTGGTTCGGCGTCGACGGGGTGCGGCCCGACCTGATGACCTTCGGCAAGGTCATGGGCGGCGGCTTCCCGGCCGCGGCGTTCGGCGGGCGCGCGGACGTGATGGCGCACCTCGCTCCGGCAGGCCCCGTCTACCAGGCGGGCACTCTCTCCGGGAACCCGATCGCCACCGCCGCCGGGCTCGCCCAGCTGCGACTGCTCGACGACGCGGCGTACGCCAAGGTGGACGCGGTCTCCGCGGAGATCCGGGGCCTGGTCAGCGAGGCGCTGGACAAGGAGGGCGTGGCCCACACCGTGCAGGCGGCGAGCAACATGTTCTCCGTCTTCTTCACCGACCGGCCGGTGCGGAACTACGAGGACGCGAAGCAGCAGGAAGCTTTCCGCTTCACCGCCTTCTTCCACTCGCTGCTGTCGCAGGGCGTCTACCTCCCGCCGTCGGCCTTCGAGTCCTGGTTCGTCTCCACCGCCCACGACGCGCAGGCCGTCGAGCGCATCGCCGCCGCCCTGCCCGCCGCCGCCCGCGCCGCCTCGGAGGCCACCGCATGAGCGAGAACGGAAACCGCAAGGACGACGGAGGCCGCAAGGACGTCACCGTCGTCCATCTGATGCGGCACGGCGAGGTGCACAACCCGGAGGGCGTGCTCTACGGGCGACGGCCCGGCTACCACCTCTCCGAGCTCGGCCGGCAGATGGCCGACCGGGTCGCCGAGCACCTGTCCGGCCGCGACATCACCCATGTCGTCGCCTCGCCGCTGGAACGCGCCCAGGAGACGGCCACGCCGATCGCCAAGGCGCACGGCCTGGACCTGGCCACCGACGGCAGGCTCATCGAGGCGGCCAACGTCTTCGAGGGCAAGACCTTCGGCGTCGGCGACGGCGCGCTGCGCAAGCCGGACAACTGGAAGCACCTGACGAACCCGTTCCGCCCGTCGTGGGGCGAGCCGTACATCGAGCAGGTCGTACGGATGATGGGCGCGCTGGACGCGGCGCGCGACGCGGCCCGCGGCCACGAGGCGGTGTGCGTCAGCCACCAGCTGCCGATCTGGATCGTGCGCAGCTTCGTCGAGCGGCGGCGGCTCTGGCACGACCCGCGCAAGCGGCAGTGCACCCTCGCCTCGCTGACCAGCTTCACGTACCAGGGCGACAAGATCGTGTCGGTCGGGTACTCGGAGCCGGCCCGGGACCTGGTGCCGGCGCACCTGCGGGCCGGGGCGAAGCCGGTGAAGGGGAAGTCGAAGGCGTTCGGCGCGTAGCCGGCCGGAGGCCGGTGGGGAGCGGTGCCGAGGAGCGCCCCCGCGCGGCCCGGTCACTGAATTTTCCTCGATCGCCGGACGGGCCGGATGTGCCGCTCGTCCGGCGATTCGCGTTCTGACGCGATTGGCGTCCCGTCTGGCGATTCGCGTCCCGTCCGGCGATCGTTTCCCTGACGCGCTCCGGCGGCGGTCGAACGCTGCCCCTGCCCCGCTCCGGCGGCGGTCGAGCACTGCTCCCGCCCCGTCCGACCTGCTAGGTCACGCGTTCGCTCATGGCCAGGGTCTGGTCTCGCAAAGATTAATGTGTTAATCAGCGGAACCCTCGTGTTGATTCCACCATCTAAGCCTTCGCCAGTTTGTATGGACTTAAGGCAAAACGACCGCAGATGGGGTAATCATGCGCGACATCAGCCGAAGGGGTCTGCTCGGAGCCGGGCTGGGGGCCGCTGCCGCGATCGGGGTGGCGGGCTGCGGCGCCTTCGGCTCTTCGGGCTCGGGCCGGTCGGGGACCACGGGGGAGAAGGGGACCGACGAGGCCACCCGGGGGACCGGGCCCGCGAAGAAGGACGTCAAGGAGATCGGGGACGGTTCCACCGCGGACACCGGGAAGCAGCCGCACCAGCCCGCCAAGCCGGTGCCGCTCGAACCCGGGCAGACGCCGCCGCAGTTCGTGATCTTCTCCTGGGACGGCGCCGGCGAGGTCGGCAACGGACTCTTCCCGCGCTTTTTGGAACTCGCCAAGGATCATGACGCGGCGATGACCTTCTTCCTGTCCGGGCTCTATCTGCTGCCCGAGTCGAAGAAGTCCATGTACCGGCCGCCCAACAACCCCGTCGGCGCCTCGGACATCGGATATCTCACCGACGGTCACATCAAGGAGACGCTGAAGAACGTCCGGCAGGCATGGCTCGACGGACACGAGATCGGCACCCACTTCAACGGGCATTTCTGCAGCGGTTCCGGATCGGTCGCCAACTGGTCGTCCGCGCAGTGGCGCAACGAAATCGATCAGGCGGTCTCATTCGTCACCGAATGGCGCACGAACACCGGCTGGACCGACCTCGATCCGCTGCCTTTCGACTACCGCAAGGAACTGATCGGCGGCCGCGCTCCCTGCCTGCTCGGCCAGGAGAATCTGCTGCCCACGGCGAGCAGGCTCGGCTGGCGCTACGACGCCAGTTCGCCCGGCGGCACCCAGGTCTGGCCCAAGAAGCGGGAAGGGGTCTGGGACCTGCCGCTCCAGGCGATGCCCTTCCCCGGGCACACCTTCGAGGTCCTCTCGATGGACTACAACATCCTCGCCAACCAGTCGCTGAATTCGACCAAGGGCATGCCTTCGCGCTATCCCGAATGGCGTGAGCAGGCCACCCAGTCGTACCTCGCCGGTTTCAACCGCGCGTACTCGTCGAATCGCGCGCCCTTCTACATCGGAAACCACTTCGAGGAGTGGAACGGCGGCATCTACATGGACGCGGTCGAGGAAGTGATCAAGAAAATCGCGGGGAAGCCGGATGTGCGCCTCGTCTCCTTCCGGCAGTTCGTCGACTGGCTCGACGTCCAGACTCCGGCCGTGCTCGACAAGCTCCGCACACTGCAGGTCGGTCAGTCGCCCGAAGGCGGCTGGAACGCCTTCTTTAAACAAGCCTGACAACGGGCTTTACGGGCACCGAGGGGGGTGCCCGAGATCGCCGGAACCCTCATGCGAAACTTTTCACATGAGCCATGGCCGCGCACCCCGACGCCGCTTCACCCTGCTCGCCGCCCCCGTTGCGGCCGCCGCCCTCGCCCTCACGCTGACCGCGTGCGGCGGGGACGGCAACAAGGCCGGCGGCGGTGGCAACACGAACTTCGTCACGGGCAGTGGCGGCATCTCCACCGTCGACAAGGGCGACCGCAAGGCCGCCCCGAAGCTGGACGGCGAGACCCTCGACGGCAAGCAGCTCGACGTCGCCTCCTACAAGGGCAAGGTCGTCGTGCTGAACATGTGGGGCTCCTGGTGCGGGCCCTGCCGTCTTGAGGCCCAGTACTTCTCCCGGGTCGCCAGGGAGATGAAGGGCAAGGACATCCAGTTCGTCGGGATCAACACCCGGGACGCCCAGAAGGGCCCCGCGGTGAGCTTCGAGAAGGACTACGGAGTCCCGTACCCGAGCCTCTTCGACCCGACCGGCAAGCTCATGCTCCGCTTCCCCAAGGGCACGCTGCGTCCGCAGGCCATCCCGTCGACCGTGGTGCTGGACCGGGACGGGAAGATCGCCGCCCGTTCGCTGGCCGCGCTCGACTCCGACCAGCTGCACAAGATGATCGACCCGCTGATGGCGGAGAAGTGATCAGGTGATCGCCCTCGCCGTCGCCGGCCAGAACGAGACCGTGATGAGCGGGGCCCTGGTGGTCGCCCTGCCCCTGGCCGTACTCGCCGGGCTCGTCTCGTTCTTCTCGCCGTGCGTCCTGCCGCTCGTCCCCGGCTACCTCAGTTACGTCACCGGGGTCAGCGGCACGGACCTGGCGCAGGCCAGGCGAGGGCGCATGGTCACCGGCGCCTCCCTGTTCGTGCTCGGCTTCACCGCCGTGTTCGTCTCCGGCGGCGCGCTCTTCGGCTTCTTCGGCCAGACCCTCCAGCAGCACAGCGAGATCCTCACCAAGATCCTCGGCGGGCTGATGATCCTCATGGGCATCTTCTTCATGGGCCTGATGCCCTGGATGACCCAGCGTGAGTTCCGTATCCACAAGAGGCCGGTGACCGGGCTGGCGGGCGCGCCCGTGCTGGGCGCCCTCTTCGGGATCGGCTGGACCCCGTGCCTGGGCCCCACCCTCAGTTCGGTGAGCATCCTCGCGGTGGAGCAGGGCACCGCCGGGCGCGGGGCGATACTGACCGTCGCGTACTGCCTCGGCCTCGGCGTCCCCTTCGTGCTCGCCGCCGTCGCCTTCCGCAAGGCGCTCGGCGCGTTCGGCTGGGTCAAGCGCCACTACGCATGGGTCATGCGCATCGGCGGCGTCATGATGATCGTGACCGGTCTCCTCCTGCTGACCGGCGTGTGGGGCACGATGATGCAGCAATTGCAGGTCTGGTCCAACGGCTTCACGGTGGGGATCTGAGTTCCATGAGCAACACCAAGTCCAACCCCCCCGCCGCGGAGCGGGAGGCCCAAGACGAGCGGGAGACGGAGAACGCCCGCGAGCTGGGCGCGGCCGGCTCCCGGCTCTCCACCGCCCCGAGCGAGGAGAGCTCGGCAGGGCTCCCGGCGATGGGTGTCATCGGCTGGGCCCGCTGGTTCTGGCGGCAGCTCACCTCGATGCGGGTCGCGCTGATCCTGCTCTTCCTGCTGTCGCTCGGCGCCATCCCCGGCTCGCTGATCCCGCAGAACAGCGTGGACGAGATGAAGGTGGAGACCTTCAAGAAGGCCCACACCACCGTCTCGCCGATCTACGAGAAGCTCCAGTTCTTCGACGTCTACAGCTCGGTGTGGTTCTCCGCGATCTACATCCTGCTGTTCGTCTCGCTCATCGGCTGCATCGTGCCGCGCACCGGCCAGTTCGTCGGCCAGCTGCGCAGCCGGCCGCCGGGCGCCCCCAAGCGCCTGACCAGGTTGCCCGCGTACACCACCTGGCGCACCGGGGCCGAGCCCGAGCAGGTCCGCGAGGCCGCGCTCGCGATGATGCGGAAGCGGCGCTACCGCGCGCACACCGCGGGCGACGCGGTCGCCGCGGAGAAGGGCTATCTGCGCGAGGCCGGGAACCTGGTCTTCCACGTCGCCCTGATCGTGATGCTGGTGGCGTTCGCCTTCGGACAGCTCTTCAAGTCCGAGGGCGGCAAGCTGGTCGTCGAGGGCGACGGCTTCTCCAACACGATCACCCAGTACGACAACTTCAAGTCCGGTTCGCTCTTCGACGCCGACTCCCTCGCCCCGTTCAGCTTCAAGCTCGACAAGTTCACCGGCACGTACGAGCGCAGCGGCCCCCAGAGGGGTACGCCCAGGACCTACGAGGCCCATGTGACGTACGAGAAGGGCGCGTACGGCAAGCCGCAGAAGTCCGTCATCAGGGTCAACGAGCCCCTGGTCGTCGACAGCACCAAGGTCTACCTCAACGCGCACGGCTACGCGCCGATCGTCTCCGTCAAGGACGGCAAGGGCAAGGAGGTCTACCGGAGCGCGGTGCCGCTGCTGCCCATCGACAACAACGTCACCTCCACCGGTGCGATCAAGGTCTTCGACGGCTACCGCGACAAGAACGGCAAGAAGACCCAGCTGGGCTTCCAGGCGTTCTTCGTGCCGACCTTCGCGGGCAACGGCAAGGGCACGATGTTCTCGCAGTTCCCGGCCCCCGACATGCCCGTCCTGGCACTCAACGGCTACCAGGGCTACCTCGGCCCCGACTCCGGGCTGGCGCAGAACGTGTACCAGCTGGACAAGTCCAAGATGACGGAGTTCAAGGACGCCGAGGGCAAGCAGCTCAAGCAGCGGCTGCTGGTCGGCGAGACGATGAAGCTGCCCGACGGCGCGGGCTCCATCACCTTCGAGGGCATCCAGGAATGGGCCAGCTTCCAGATCACCGAGCAGCCGGCCACCGGCTGGGCGCTCACCGGGGCCGTCGCCGCGATCGCCGGACTCGCCGGCTCGCTGTTCATCCAGCGGCGCCGGGTCTGGGTGCGGGCGGTGCGCGGCGCGGACGGCGTCACGGTCGTCGAAATGGCGGGTCTCGGCCGCAGCGAGTCCGCGAAGCTTCCCGAGGAGCTGGCCGGTCTCGCGGTCGCGCTCATCGCATCGGCACCCCCCGTGCCCGACGCCGCACCGGGCGCCGAGCCCGGTTCATCCCCCGAACCCGATTCCGACTCCGTCGAAGAATCCTCCGAAGAACCTGCCGAAGGGGCTGAGAAGTGAATCTCGCCGCCGCAACCAACGAGAACCTGGCGCACACCAGCAATGTGCTGATCTATTCGTCGATGGCCGTCTACACCCTGGCCTTCTTCGCCCACATCGCGGAGTGGGTGTTCGGCAGCCGCAGCAAGGTCGGCCGCACCGCCGCCGCGCTGACCGGCGAGGGCGCGGGCGCCGCCGCCTCGGTGAAGGTGCAGGTCGCGCAGCAGGGCGGCGGCACCGCCGTGCTGGAGCGCCCGAAGATCATCACGCGCGCGGCGGCCGGTACCCGCGACGTGCCGGACGGGCCCGGCGCGGCCGGCGGCACGTTCAAGGGCGACCTCTACGGGCGGATGGCGGTCTCCATGACCGTGCTCGCCTTCCTCGTCCAGGCCGGCGGGGTCCTCACCCGCGCGATGTCCGTGCAGCGTGCCCCCTGGGGCAACATGTACGAGTTCTCCATCACCTTCTCCACGGTGGCGGTCGGCGCGTACCTGATCCTGCTCGCGCTGAAGAAGAACGTCCGCTGGATGGGACTGCTCCTGGTCACCACGGTGCTGCTGGACCTCGGCATCGCGACCACCTGGCTCTACACCGACAGCGACCAGCTGGTGCCCGCGCTGCACTCGTACTGGCTGTGGATCCACGTCTCCACCGCCATCATCTGCGGCGCCGTGTTCTTCCTCGGCGGCGTCGGCACGCTGATGTACCTGTTCCGCGACAGCTACGAGAACAAGCTCGCGAACGGGGGCGAGCCGGGTGCATTCGCGCATTCCGTACTCTCCCGACTGCCCTCGGCCGCCTCGCTCGACAAGTTCTCGTACCGGATCAACGCGGCCGTCTTCCCGCTGTGGACGTTCACGATCATCGCGGGCGCCATCTGGGCGGGCGACGCCTGGGGCCGCTACTGGGGCTGGGACCCCAAGGAGGTCTGGTCCTTCATCACCTGGGTCGCGTACGCCTGTTACCTGCACGCCCGTGCCACCGCCGGCTGGAAGGGCCGCAAGGCCGCGTACCTGGCGCTGATTGCCTTCGGCTGCTGGATCTTCAACTACTACGGTGTGAACATCTTCGTCACCGGCAAGCACTCCTACGCCGGCGTCTGACCCGGTCCCGTACGGGTGCGGATCCCGCACCACCGGGCCACGCTGGAACCATGACCGATGCGACCGACGTCATCGAGCCCGGTACCAGCGAGACCCACGGTGACCTGCACACTCTGAGGTTCACGCTACGGCTGCCCCACCCGGTGCCCCGGGTGTGGGCAGCCGTTGCCAGTTCCGGGGGGCTGCGCGGCTGGCTGGCCGCCGCCGACCCCTTCGAGCCGCGGATGGGCGGAGCGATCACGCTGCGCTGGCTCAACACCGACCAGGAGGGGCAGGCGACGGTCGCGCCCGGCACCGTCACCGCCTGGGACGTCGAGCGGGTCGCCGAGTACACCCTCGAAGGGCTCCACGGCCGCATCCGCTTCCACCTGGAGCCGCCGCGCGGCGACCATGTGCTGCTGAGGTTCACCAACGAGTTCCGGGGCGACGACGAACTGCGCCTGGACTGCCTGGCCGGCTGGCACGACCACTTCCGCTACCTGGTGGACGCGCTCGACGGGTACCCCGCCGACTGGTCGAAGTGGACCCCGCTCCGGTGGGCCGGGCTGCGTGAGCAGTACGCGGCGGCCGAGCGCTGACCGGTCACGGCGCCGAGGCCGGCGGCAGGCACTTCGGATCCGGCGGCCCGCCCTCCGGCCAGGCGATCGCCACGAACCGCTGAACGGCGTCCCCGGGCGCCAGCTCCACCACCGGAACCGCCTTGTTGTACGGGTTGCCGTGGTTGTCCAGGCAGATCCAGCCGCCGGCCCCCGACACCTTCAGCGAACTCTTCACCCGCGGCCACTGCTCGCCCACGTCCGCGAGCTGCGGCAGCCGGCTGTCCTGCCCGGTCGCCTGCCGGACGGCGTGCACCGCCAGGGCCATCGCGTCGTGCGCGACGATGACCTGGCCGTCGGTCAGGGACTGGTGGTCCGTCGGGCCGATCGGACCGGCCGGCGCCTTCGACACCGTGGCCAGCAGATCCAGGAAGTCCCGGTAGTCCGCCGCGGAACCGCCCGTCGCCTTCCCGTTCCCCTTCTCCGTCGCCCAGGCGTCCGGGTGCGCCAGCGAGGCATAGCGGACGGTCACCTTCCGGCGCAGCGCGCTCCGGTCGAGCTTCTTGTCGTTGCCGAGGTACGAGCCCTCGTCGCCGGTCAGGATCGTGAACGCGCGGTTCTGGCAGCCCCGGGCCCCCAGCGCGTTGATGAACTGCCGCAGCTGGACGTGGCGTCCGGCGAAGAACACCGTCTCCGCGTCCGTGTCGCAGATCAGGTGGGTGATCTGCTGGAAGGTGTTGGCCGTGGTGCCCTCGTCGTTGGGGTCGCCGCGCGAGGTGAACAGCTCCGGCTGGTACCGGGTGCCCTTCACCAGCTCGGTGAAGGCCGCCCGCAGGGTGTCGGTGTAGTGGTCGCCGGTACGGGTGTCCTGCACCAGCAGCGCCTTGGCGGCCCTGACCTGCCCGAAGCGGGCCAGGGCGCGGGCCTCGTCCCGGTTGGTCGGCGAGACCCGGGCCAGACCGGGGAACGGGTCGTCCTTCGGGCCGTTGGCGATGTCGTCGGCCGTGATCGTGGTGCCGACGACCGCGATGCGCGCGGCGGTCAGCTCCTTGACCGCGGACTTGACCTGGGTACTGCTGGTGGCGACGCCCGAGACGGCCCGCAGGTTGTCCGGAGCCCCGGTCATCGTCTTCAGCCGGTCCACCGTCGGCCGCCACAGCAGGTTGTTCTTCCCGGTGTTGGCGAGCACCAGCCGGATCTTCGGCACCTGGTCGTTGGAGAGATGGTTGGCCCGGTACTGCGCGGCGAACGCGCCCTGCAGCTCCCGCTGCATCTTGGTCTGCATCGCCCCGTCCGTCGACGTCAGCGGCAGCAGCAGCGCGATCGTCGCGTACCTCCCGGACTTCAGGCCGGCGTTCTCGCGGGCGATGGCCGCGGCGACCTCGGTCAGCTTCGGGCGCCCGAAGTCGTAACCGTCGCCGGAGACACCGACGCACTCGTCGCTGCCCTGCGGCCGCTCGACGCCCTTCGCGCAGGAGCGGTCCTCGGGGGCGGTCAGCCGGCCGATGCCGTACCAGCCGGAGGTGATCACCAGGGCGCCGGCCAGCACCGAGGTGACGAGCTTCTGCCGGGTCGTGTACCAGAGGCGGTAGCGCAGTGGATTACGCATCCAGGCCACCGTTCCCCCGCTGTCGCCGCTGCCCGCCGCCGTCCGCAGCCGGCTCTCCCGGGGGCATGGACAGCGGACGCCAGGCCCTGACGTCCCGGGGCCAGTGCGACGCCGCGTCCCACAGCACGCTGTTGCCCGTGGGATGCCTGCCGGACAGTTGCCGCAGTTCGTGCGCCATCTTGTCGATCACCTCTTCGTCCGGCAGGGCCAGTGGATCGGACAGCAACCAGATGCCGTGCAGCAGCCGGCGCAGCAGCACATGGAGCTCCGCGACCGCCGGTTCGAGCCCCCTCGGCGCCGCGTTGTCCGCCCGGCCGAGCGCGACCGCGCGCCGCGGATCGGGGCCGGCGGACCCCCGGACGCGGGGGTACGGCGCCGAGGCGATGAAGCGCAGCGATTCGAGCCACGCCGCGACGTCCGGCTCCTCGAACCGCAGCCGCAGATGCCCCACGCACGCCTCCGCGTCGCCCAGCACCAGCTTCTGGTGCAGCAGATGCGGGACGCTCGGGCGCCGGCCGCCGGGCCCGTACGCCCCGCGCAGCGAGACATGTACCGCCTGCCACACCGCGTACGAGGGGTGGTCGTCGTCCTGGAACCGCAGCCGGTGCAGCAGCAGCGCGCGCAGCAGCGGATCGGCGACGAAGTGACCGGGCCCGACCGGCCAGTCGTCCGCCCGCAGCGCGTCCCGCATCCGCAGTGCCACATCGCCGTCCGGCGAGCCCCGGCCCAGCCGGCTCTCCGCCAGCAGCCGCGCCGACTCCTCGCCGTGCGCGGCGGCCAGCACGCTCAGGAACTCCAGCCGCTGCCCGGACCCCGGCAGCAACCGGGCCAGCAGCTCGTCCGCGACCCGGGCCGGTGCCCGGTCCTCGCGCACCTCCACCACGCAGTCCAGCAGCGATCCCGGCACCAGCGAGGCGGGCTCCGGCGTCTCGCCCGCCGCCAGCGCCAGCAGCTCCACCGCCAGCGGACGCCCGCCCGTCAGCCGGTGCACCCCCCGGGCCAGCCCGGCCGGGATGCGGCCCGCCCGGTCGTACCGGTCGAACGCGGAGCGCACCTGTTCCGGGCCCAGCGGTGTCAGCTCCACGGCCAGGATCCCGGCCGTCACCCCCGTGCCCCTGGACCAGTGCGAGCCGTGCGCCACCTCGGGCAGCCGCCGCCGCACCGCATGGCTCAGCCCCTCGTGGTCCCGGACCCGGGCGGAGGCGAACACCGCGATCCGGTCGAGCACCCCGGCGGCCCGCTGCCGCAGCAGCGGCTCCACCAGCTGCCGGCCCAGCGGGGTGTGCGCGTTGTCGACGAGCAGCACCGGCCGGCCCCGGCGGGCGCCCCAGGCCAGGCCCCCGTAGGCCGCGACCAGGTCCGCGGCCAGCGCGAGCACCAGATGGTCCTCGGCCCGGCGGCGCAGATCGCCGCCGCGCTCGAAGTCGACCGCCAGCTGCCGCAGCCCGATCCGGCCGTTGCCGCCCGCGTGCGGATAGCTTCCGTACCAGTCGGCCGAGCGTCGCTGGAAGCGGTTGAACGATTCCTCCAGGACCGTCTCGACCGTGGCCTCCGCGACCATCCCGGCCATCGGGGCCACCGAGTCGAAGGCGCTGGCGGCCAGCTTCGTCAGCACCTTGGTGACCCAGCCGGTCGCCGCGTCCCCACGGCCGTCCACGGTCGCCAGCATCGGGCCGAGCGACTGGAGATCGCGCCGCGCCCGGGTCTCGTCCTCGCGGGTCCAGGAGATGGAGGCGACCGCCACCAGCCCGAGGCTCAGCCGGGGGAACTGCACCGGACGGGCGGCCCGCACCCTGGCCGTGAGCTGGGTGGCGAGCTCCGGCAGCGCCCCGGTGACCGGGGTCCAGCCGGGCCCCGCGTCGTCCGGGGCCACGACGGCCTCGCAGTCGACCAGGGCGACCGGGGTGATCTCCCGGTAGAGGTGGCGCAGTTGCTTGAGGACGGCGGTCTTGCCCATGCCGCGGCCGCCGGTGAGCACGGCGACCGGCAGATCGTCGCGGTGCTCGTAGCCGACCCGGACGGAGCCGTGCGGAGTGAGGCCGGTCAGGCGCGCGGCAAGTCCGTCGTCGTCGAAGATCGCCTCGCGTCCGTACAGCTCTCTCTGCACAGCACCCCCAGCGCCGGAGCTCCATCCGATCTGTCACACCGTCAACACGAGCGTATCGCCCGGGTGTTGGGGAGTGGAGGGGATTTTCGAACGTTCCGGGGGAGTGTGCGGCCGGGGATCAGCCGGCGCCGATGTCCTCGTTCCAGAGGTCGGGGTGGTCGCGCACGAACTCCCGCATGAGCGCGACGCATTCGGCGTCGTCGAGCAGCACGATCTCCACCCCGTGCCGGGCCAGCCAGTCGTGCCCGCCGCTGAACGTGCGCGCCTCGCCGATCACCACCCGCGAGATCCCGAACTGCCGCACGAGTCCGCTGCAGTACCAGCACGGGGAGAGCGTCGTCACCATCGTCGTGCCGCGGTACGAGCGCTGCCGCCCGGCGGCGCGGAACGCGGCGGTCTCCGCGTGCAGCGACGGATCGCCGTCCTGGACGCGGCGATTGCGACCACGGCCGAGGAGCGCCCCGTCCGCCCCGTACAGGGCGGCGCCGATGGGAACACCGCCCTCGGCAAGACCCGTACGGGCCTCGGCGAGGGCGGTGGCGAGCATGGTCGCGTCGTTCATACGTACGTGGTCCGGGAGCTACTCGCCGGAGGGGCTCGGGCTGTCGCCGTTCTCGCGGCGCTTCAGCTCCTCCTCGCGGCGGCGCAGATCGGCCTCCCAGTCCTTGAGGAGCGACTCGTCCTTCTTGTTCTCGTCCTTCAGCGCTTTCAGGAACTCCGGATTGTCGTCCGGCGCCACCCACTGCGAACGGTGGTTGCGGTGCCACTCGGACGGCGTACGGCCCCCGGCGGGCGCGTGGCGCATCTTGCCCGCGGCCAGCCAGACGATCGGGCCGACGATCCAGAACAGCAGGATGATGAAGACCCAGGCGATCTTCGGCAGGTGCTTGGCCTCGTCCTCGGGGGTGTTCAGGCAGTCGATGAACGCATAGATCGTCAGCGCCAGAGGCAGGAGATAGATCAGGGCCCGGAACATGATGGAAAGGTCCCCCTGCGGAGAGTTGGCGGGGCTTGTCCCGCCCCGGTTCGGGCCCAGGGTATCCGGTGGCCGTGACATATCACGGCGAGCGGGGTGAACCGGCCGGGGTACGGGGGCGCGCGGGTCACGGCCGGCCGGGGTGGGGCCCCCGGGGTGATCGGCGACGGTGATGACAAACTGGACGGCATGGCTTACGACGATCTTCGTTCCCTCCTCCGGGCCCTGGAGCGCGAGGGCGAGCTCAAGCGCATCAAGGCCGAGGTCGACCCCTACCTGGAGGTCGGCGAGATCGTCGACCGGGTGAACAAGGCGGGCGGCCCCGCGCTGCTCTTCGAGAACGTCAAGGGGTCCTCGATGCCCCTGGCCATGAACGTCTTCGGTACCGACAAGCGGCTGCTCAAGGCGCTCGGCCTGAAGTCGTACGCCGACATCAGCGACAAGATCGGCGGGCTGCTCAAGCCGGAGCTGCCGCACGGCTTCGTCGGGGTGCGGGAGGCCTTCGGGAAGCTCGGCTCGATGGTGCACGTGCCGCCGAAGAAGGTGAAGCAGGAGAGCGCCCCGGTGCAGGAGGTCGTCCTCACCGGCGACGACGTGGACCTGGACCGGCTGCCCGCGCTCTTCACCTGGCCCGAGGACGGCGGCTCCTTCTTCAACCTGGGGCTCACCCACACCAAGCACCCGGAGACCGGCGTGCGGAACCTGGGGCTGTACCGGCTCCAGCGCCACGACAGGCGCACCATCGGGATGCACTGGCAGATCCACAAGGACAGCCGCAACCACTACCAGGTCGCCGCCAAGCGCGGCGAGCGGCTGCCGGTGGCCATCGCCTTCGGCGCCCCTCCCGCGGTGACGTACGCCTCCACCGCGCCGCTGCCGGGGGACATCGACGAGTACCTCTTCGCCGGGTTCATCCAGGGCAAGCGGATCGAGATGGTCGACTGCAAGACCGTGCCGCTCCAGGTCCCGGCGCAGGCCGAGGTCGTCATCGAGGGCTGGCTGGAGCCCGGCGAGATGCTTCCCGAGGGACCGTTCGGCGACCACACCGGTTTCTACACGCCGCAGGAACCGTTCCCCGCGCTGACCATCGACTGCGTGACCATGCGGAAGCGTCCGCTGCTCCAGTCGATCGTGGTGGGCCGGCCGCCGACCGAGGACGGGCCGCTGGGGCGGGCCACCGAACGGTTCTTCCTGCCGCTCCTCAAGATCATCGTGCCGGACATCGTGGACTACCACCTGCCCGAGGCGGGCGGCTTCCACAACTGTGCGATCGTCTCGATCGACAAGAAGTACCCCAAGCACGCCCAGAAGGTGATGAGCGCGATCTGGGGCGCGCACATGATGTCGCTGACCAAGCTGATCGTGGTCGTGGACTCCGACTGCGACGTCCACGATCTGCACGAGGTCGCCTGGCGGGCACTCGGCAACACGGACTACGCGCGGGACCTGACCGTCACCGAGGGGCCGGTCGACCATCTCGACCACGCCTCCTACCAGCAGTTCTGGGGCGGCAAGGCGGGCATCGACGCGACGAGGAAGTGGCCCGAGGAGGGCTACACCCGGGACGGAGGCTGGCCGGAGATGGTCGAGTCCGACCCCGAGACGGCGGCGAAGGTCGACCGCCGGTGGAAGGAATACGGACTGTGAGCGCAGCCGAAGCAGCAGCACTGGGCTCAGGGCCCGTACATCCGACCGGCAAGGTCAAGGCGTTCCTGCGGCTCGTGATGATCGAGCACTCGGTCTTCGCGCTGCCCTTCGCGTACATCGCCGCCCTGACCGCGATGTTCCGGGCGAACGGTTCCATTCACTGGGTCACGCTGCTGCTCGTCACCGTCGCGATGGTGGGGCTGCGGACCTTCGCGATGGCCTGCAACCGGATCATCGACCGGGAGATCGACGCCCGGAACCCGCGCACCGCGAGCCGGGAGCTGGTCACCGGGGCGGTCTCGGTGAAGTCGGCGTGGACGGGGGCGCTCGTCGCCGTCGTCGCCTTCCTCGGCGCGGCCGCGCTGCTGAACCCGCTCTGCCTGGCGCTCGCGCCGGTCGCCGTCGTGCCGATGGTGGTCTATCCGTACGGCAAGCGGTTCACCCACTACCCGCACGCCATTCTCGGTCTCGCGCAGGCCATAGGGCCGATCGGTGCCTGGCTGGCGGTGACCGGCAGCTGGTCCTGGGAGGCGGTGATCCTCGGCCTCGCGGTCGGGATCTGGATCGGTGGCTTCGACCTGATCTTCGGCTGCCAGGACGTCCAGGCGGACCGGGCGCACGGGGTGCGTTCGGTGCCGGCCCGGTTCGGCATTCCGGCCGCGCTGTGGGGCGCCCGGGTCTGCCACGCGGTGACGACCGGGCTGCTGGTCTGGTTCGGGCTGGCCACCGGGGCCGGGCTCTTCTACTGGATCGGCATGGTGATCGTCGCCGTCGCGTTCGTGTACGAGCACCGGGTGGTGCGGCCGCACGATCTGTCCCGGCTGAACCGGGCGTTCTTCTCGGTCAACGGGTTCATCGGCATCGCGCTCTTCGCCTGTGCGCTGCTGGATCTGCTGGTGCGGGGCCTGACGGTCTGAGCCGGTCCCGGGCCGTGTCCGGCAGACCGGGGACCTCGCCCTCGACCGGCCGCCCAGGGCGCGGCGCGCCGGTTTGACGAGGTGGGCCGGCTGTCGCGGTCAAGATCCGCCGCGTCACGGGTTCGTCCCGGCGGCCGGCGGTCGCGGGCAACCGCGCGACGACGGCGGGAACCGCTGTGCGGCCAGGGGCGGCGCGGCCCGGCGCGGTGCGGTGCGCCCGTTCGGGTTCTGTGCGTGTAACAGGGGTGTATTAGCGGGTGGTTGGGCGGAACGCGTGGTCCCGCCGGGCTTCTCTTGGTGGGCAGAAACGCTCGCTCGTACCGATCCGTACCGAGCAACCGCACCCCCCACCGATCCTGAGGAAGTAACGATGCGCGTACGCAAGCTCACCTTCGCAGCCCTGGCCGTCGCCGCAGGTCTCTCGCTCACGGCCTGCCAGAACGGCGAGGACGACCTGGGACAGACCGCTCCGCCGTCGTCCGCGTCCGGTGCGGCTTCCGCGAGCAATGGTTCGGGTTCGGGTGGCGCGGACCAGGGCGGCGGGAAGGACTCCGACGGGAAGGGGTCCGGTGGGCAGGGCACGGCCGCCGGGACCGGTTCCAACGAGAACGGCAAGACCGGCAAGTGCCGCACCGACGAGCTGGAGATCAGCGCGACGGACGCCACCGTCGGCGGCGACACCGACGGCACCGTCGCGGTGGAGCTCAAGAACGGCGGGGGCAGGGACTGTCTGCTCTCCGGGTACGCGGGTGTCGATCTGAAGACGAGCGCGGGGTCGCTGTCGGCGGTGCGTACGGGTGAGAAGTCGACCCCGATGACTCTCAAGGACGGGAAGTCGGTGTACTTCGGCATCAGCTACCCGGTCAACGAGTCGGGTGGTTCCGGTGTCCGGGTCACGGGGCTGGTGGTGACCCCGCCGGACGAGACGAAGTCGGTCACCCTCGACTGGCCGGGTGCCGCGTCGCTGCCCGTCACGGACGGGTCCGGTTCCCAGGTGAAGGTCGGCCCGATGGGCAGCGCCGGCCAGGGCGAGGGCTGACCCGGACACACCGGCTCCGCCCGCGCTCTACGGTATGAGCGGCCGAACGGGCGTCGCCGTGCCCCGGCCGCGCGCGGGGCGGCGGAAGACGAACGCCGCCGCCACACCCGCCGCCAGCCCGAAGAGGTGCCCCTGCCAGCTGACCGAGGTGTTGGCGGGGGAGATCCCCACCAGGATCGACGAGCCCCATGTCGCGCCGATCAGCAGTCCGGCGCCGACGTCGAGCATTCTGCGGTCCACGAAGCCCCGGACGAGCAGATAGCCGAAGAGGCCGAAGACCAGCCCGGACGCGCCCGCCGTGTTGGAGCCGCTCGGCGAGACCAGCCAGACGCCGAGCCCGTCGACCACGATGATCATCGCGGTCACGGCGGCGAATCTGCGGACACCGCTGAGCGCGGCGAGGAAGCCGAAGACCAGCAGCGGCACGCTGTTGGAGGCGACATGGCCGAAGCCGAAGTGGATGAACGACGCGGGCACCACGTCCAGCAGCTCGGCGGCCCGGCGGGGCTCTATCCCGAAGCCGTCCAGCGAGTGACCGGTCGAGGCGTCGACGATTTCGAGCAGCCAGAGGAAGGCCACCCAGCCCAGCATCAGCTTGGCCGCGGTCCTCGCGCGCCCGCCCGCACCCCATGCCGGTGCGGATCGGTCCGGCATCACGGCCATCGTGCCCCCTGGTGTCCCCTGACGTTCCCGGTCGTCCTGCTCCCGACCCTGGAACGACCGGGGCACCTTACCCGGTTCCGCTTTCGTACCGCCGGATAGGCTCGGGTATGTGAATTCCGGGACTTCAGTAAGTCAGCACCAGCGACAGCCTTGGATTGTCGGGGTTTCAGGCGCTTCGGGCACCCCTTTCGCCGCCGCAGTGCTGCGCGGCCTGCTGGCCGCCGGGGAGAGCGTCGACCTGGTGGTGAGCCGGGCCTCGCGGCTGACCCTGCTGGACGAGACCGGGATCGCCTTCCGCGACGCGCACTGGCAGGAGGACCTGCGCGGCTGGCTGGCGCGCGGGGCGGACGGGAAGCCGCACACCTTCGACGTGGACGTCGACGACGTACGGCACTGGGCGGCCGGTGACCTCGCGGCGGGGCCGTCCTCGGGTTCGTACCCGGCGAAGGGGATGCTGATCGTCCCGGCCTCGACGGCCTGTGTGGCCGGAGTGGCGCTCGGGCTCTCGAAGGATCTGCTCCAGCGGGCCGCGAGCGTGACGCTCAAGGAGCGGCGGAAGCTGGTCGTAGCGGTGCGGGAGACTCCGCTGAACGGTCAGACGCTGAAGCATCTGGTGAGCCTGGACGAGGCGGGCGCCGTGGTGCTGCCCGCCTCTCCGGCGTTCTACGCGGGGGCGACGCACATCCAGGATCTGGTGGACTTCGTCGCCGGGCGGGTACTGGACGCGGCGGGGGTGCCGCACGACCTGTACCGCCGGTGGGAGGGAGAGCTCGGTGGCGGCTCCCGCGACTCCCGTGGCTGAGCCTCGGGTCAGCGCTTCTTCATGGCGCGCGGCTTACGGGTCCGGTCGACCCGGTGCGCGGCGGCGGGCTGGTGGGCACGCGAGCGGTTGGCCAGGTCCTGCAGCTCGCGCATTCGGGCGTAGGCCATCTCGATCGTGTACACGGTGTTTTCACTCCTGAAGATTCGAAAGCATTTTTTGGATGTTCTAGAAGATTTGCAGGCGATGAAGCCCGCATGCCTTAGATTCTACACATAGACTCGCGATACTGCTGAATAATGGAAGGTTTCAGTCACATGGACGCGGTGGACAGGCAGCTCATCCAGGCCCTCAGAGAGAACGGCAGGGCCTCGTACGCCGAGCTGGGGCGGCTCGTCGGGCTCTCCGGGCCCAGCGTCACCGACCGCATCAACCGGCTGGAAACCGCCGGTGTCATCACCGGCTACCGCGCCACCGTCGACGCCGCTTCCCTCGGGCTCGGGGTCACGGCCCTGATCGGCATCTCGCTCTCCGACGCGGCCGATCACGAGGACGTGGCGCGCCGGCTGAAGGACCTGGCGGAGATCGAGGACGCCTGGTTCATCGCGGGTGACGACTCGTACATGCTCAAGGTGCGCGTCGGTGACGTGGACGGTCTGGAGAAGACCATCCGCCGGCTCAGCGGCACGCGGGGTGTCTCGCGCACCCGGACCACGATCGTGCTCTCCACCAAGTGGGAGAACCGGGTCGGGGAACTTCCCGAGGAGCCGTAGGCGTAACGTGGTGGAGCCCCCGGGGACCGGGGGTTTCGCCCGGTGTCAACCGTCCGGGAAACGCACAGCACGTCGACAACTGGGAGGCAGCCGCATGGACGTCGGGCTCAAGCGCGAGCTGGAGGAGAAGGTCCGCGCAGGAGAGCGGCTGACCCGTGAGGACGGCATCGCCCTCTACGAGTCGGACGACCTGGCCTGGCTCGGTGGCCTCGCCCATGAGGTGCGCACGCGGATGAACGGCGACGTCGTGCACTTCAACGTCAACCGGCACCTCAACATGACGAACGTGTGCACCGCGTCGTGCGCGTACTGCTCGTTCCAGCGCAAGCCGGGCGAGAAGGACGCGTACACCATGCGCATCGAGGAGGCCGTCCGCCTCGCGAAGGCGATGGAGGGCGAGAGCCTCACCGAGCTGCACATCGTCAACGGGCTGCACCCCACGCTGCCCTGGCGCTACTACCCGCGCTCGCTCTCCGCCCTGAAGGAGGCCCTGCCGCAGGTCTCCCTCAAGGCCTTCACCGCCACCGAGATCCACCACTTCGAGACCATCTCCGGGCTCTCCGCCTCCGAGATCCTGGACGAGCTGATCGAGGCCGGCCTGGAGTCGCTGACCGGCGGCGGCGCGGAGATCTTCGACTGGGAGGTCCGTCAGCACATCGTGGACCACGCCACCCATTGGGAGGACTGGTCGCGGATCCACCGCCTGGCGCACGAGAAGGGTCTCAAGACCCCGGCGACCATGCTGTACGGGCACATCGAGGAGCCCCGGCACCGCGTCGACCACGTGCTGCGGCTGCGTGAGCTCCAGGACGAGACGAACGGCTTCCAGGTCTTCATCCCGCTGCGCTACCAGCACGACTTCGTGGACATGAAGGACGGCAAGGTCCGCAACAAGCTCCAGGCGCGCACGACGATGGCGACCGGCGCCGAGGCGCTGAAGACCTTCGCGGTCTCCCGGCTGCTCTTCGACAACGTCCCGCACGTCAAGGTCTTCTGGGTGATGCACGGGGTGCAGACCGCCCAGCTCGCGCTGCAGCACGGTGCGGACGACATGGACGGCTCGGTCGTCGAGTACAAGATCACGCACGACGCGGACAACTACGGCACGCCGAACAAGCTCGGCCGTGAGGACCTGCTGGACCTGATCCGCGACGCGGGCTTCCGCCCGGTCGAGCGCAACACCCGGTACGAGATCATCCGCGAGTACCCGGGCCCGGACGCCGGGCGGCGCGAGTCGCCGCAGCCGATGCGCGTCTGACCCGCGAGCCTCCAGCAGTCCAGATGTACGGGAGCCCCGGCCGCCGGCGAATTCCAGGGGTCGTTGCAACACAGAGGTCAACTGGCTGTGGCCAGGAGCTTAGTGAGACGCTTGGCTGGGGTTTCCCAGCCAAGCGTTTTGCGTGGCCGGCTGTTCAGTTCGGCGGCGACG